>CALUIQ010000078.1 GCA_944320735.1 uncultured Bacteroides sp.
GGCATAGGGTTGAGTAATGTTTTGATTTGCAACTATAAAATTACTCATTTTCTGCGACATACAGAAATCCCTGTGCCTTTTTCATACCGAAATATGAACTTTATTGATTAACTTGCGAAACTTGAATAATTTTATATTCAGCAGCCTTCTTTACGGCATATCGATAGTGATTGTTCATCCACTGACCATAATGGTGTTCTCCGCGCGGAATAATATTGCCCACATAACCACTCTTCACAGCATTGTAACCGTTGTCTACCATAAACTGATAAGCCTTGTCCATGTGACGTTCGTAATTACGCACTGAGGCGGAAGTTTCGTGGTGCATCATCAACTTCACCCCTTTGCTGTGAGCATACTGATTGAGCATCTTTACGTCAAAATCAGGATAAGGGGAAACAAAGTCGAACACATAGTCCTTGGATTTGCCGAACCAGTCTTCCCAACCTTCGTTCCATCCTTCCACCAGCACCTGATCAAGCCCGTTAGCGGCAGCAAAGTCGATGTACTTCTTTACATGTTCATTGTTGGCGCCATGACGCCCGTTAGGTTTTGTCTTGCTATAATCCAATACACCCAATTTCACGGAAGGCAACTCGTCCGTATAAGCCCATGTGCTCTTTCCGGCTATCAGTTCCCACCAAACTCCCACGTACTTCACGGGCTTAATCCATGACACATCATCGTAAGCACAAGGTTCATTCAAATTTAAGGTGATCCGGGAAGCCAATATGTCGCGTGCGTCATCACTTACAATGACCGTACGCCAAGGCGAAACGCAAGGAGCTTGCAAATAGCCCTTGTCGCCCACGGCATCTGGCGTCAGCCACGATTCGAAGACAAAGTTCTTGTCATCCAAATTCAAATGCATACACGAATAATCCACCAACGCTGCTTCGTGCAAGTTTATATACAGTCCATCAGCCGTTTTCAATTGGAGAGCCGTCTGCACGCCGGTTTCCGAAAAAGGCGTTTGCGAAGAGTTAGGCGTAATGGCTCCCTTAATCAGACCACGAATTTCTGACAACTTGGACTCCGTATAATCATACTCCTGCGTGTCATAGTCGCCCGGTATCCAGAAAGCCGTGTGGTCGCCCGTCATGGCAAACTGGGTATGTTCTTCCTTGATGACGAAATAATTCAGGTTCTTTTGTAAAGGAAACTCATAACGGAAACCCAACCCGTCATCGAACAGACGAAAGCGAATCACGATGTTGCGTTCTTGTGCCTTTTGGTTTAGCGTGACAGCCATCTCGTTGTAATGGTTTCGTATCTGCTTCTCCTCGCCCCATACGGGCTCCCACGTCTCATCGAACGTGGCTGTCTTTACATCGGCTATGGAAAATCCGTCCATCAGCCCCGGGTCGTCTTTCAACTCAAGTCCTAACTTAGAGGGTTTCAGCACCGTCCGGCCTTTGTAGGCCAAGTCATAGACAGGTTCACCCTGCGGGCTGACCGAGAAATTCATTTGAAGCTCACCATTGGGTGACGTCAAGCTTTGTGCTTTCAGCATACCGGCAGCACATAATAAAAGTGCCATGGTCATCAGTTTTGCATAGAATGTTTTCATGTTTCTCAAATGGTAGTTTACATTTTATATCGCCACAAAAGTAAGCAAAGCCTTCACCTCGGCGAAACAATGTGCGACGAAAAGATTGGCAAAGGCACAGCAAACGTTTGCACTGACAAGCAAGTGTACAACATTAAATTCCCATTTATCGTATAAAACCGAAAAAAAATGGCATAATTTGCCGTATTTACAGCAAATGTCTATCTTTGCAATGCACAAACTGCTTAAAATATGAAAAAACAGTTATTCGTTTTATGGACGCTGTTCGCAAGCATCGTTTTACTCCAGGCGCAGGAAGTGCCGGACGGAGTGGTGACGGCTTTTCAAAAGAGCAACCCGCAATCGTTGGAGCGCTATATGCACGAAGACGTGAGCCTGTTGCTGGCCGGAGAAAAAAACGAAGTGATGAGCCGGGCACAGGTAGTGGCCGCTATGCGGACTTTCTTTGCCGCCAACAAAGTGAAGGGCTTTGACGTAAACCATAAAGGCAAGCGGGACGAGTCGGCTTTCTTGGTGGGAACATTACGTACCTCGACAGGCAGTTACCGAGTAAATTGCTTTTTGAAAAAAACAGGAAACAACTATTTGATACATTACATAAGAATTGAGAACAACCAATGACTAAAGAACAAGAATTGATTGACAGGCTGATTGATTTGGCCTTTGCGGAAGATATAGGTGATGGTGACCACACCACCCTATCGTGCATCCCCGACACGGCCATGGGCAAATCGAAATTACTGATAAAGGAGCCGGGCATTTTGGCTGGCATCGAAGTGGCCAAAGAGGTTTTCCGCAGATTTGACCCTACGATGAAAGTGACCGTATACATGGAAGATGGCTCGGAAGTAAAACCGGGCGATGTGCCTATGGTGGTGGAAGGCAAAGTGCAGTCTTTGCTGCAAACCGAACGCCTGATGCTGAACATTATGCAACGCATGAGCGGCATCGCTACGATGACCCACAAGTATGCCGAACGGTTGAAGGGCACGCATACACGGGTGTTGGATACACGCAAGACGACGCCGGGCATGCGCATCCTGGAGAAGATGGCCGTGAAGATAGGCGGAGGCGTGAATCACCGCATCGGCCTGTTCGATATGATTCTGCTGAAGGACAACCACGTGGACTTTGCCGGAGGCATCGACAAGGCCATTACCCGCGCCAAGGAGTATTGCAAGGCCAAAGGAAAGGACTTGAAGATAGAAATAGAAGTGCGCAATCTGGACGAGTTGCAGCAAGTGCTCGACTTGGGCGGCGTGGATCGCATCATGTTCGACAACTTTACACCGGAGCTAACGAAGAAAGCCGTGGAGATGGTTGGCGGACGTTATGAGACGGAGTCATCGGGCGGCATCACGTTCGACACGTTGCGCGACTATGCCGAGTGTGGCGTAGATTTTATTTCGGTAGGTGCGCTCACCCATTCGGTGAAAGGGCTGGATATGAGTTTTAAGGCTTGCTGAGCAAGCGGATGCGTCATTATTAAGAAATAGCGCATTTTTATGTGTCGTCTGATGAACACACACATAATCTAACAAAATCGTAAATCGTAAATTGCTAAATTGTAAATGAACTAAGTTCCTATTTTTAACTTCTTTTTGTATTTAAAATTGCAGCATTTCGCCGATTGTTGCGTCTAAAGGACAAAAAGGCGCGATGACGTGCCTGTATTAAAAGCAGAGCTTTGGAAAACGAGATTGAACTGATAGAAGGATGTCGGGCAGGAAAAGAAGATGCCCGTAAGGCGTTGTATACGCGGTTTTCCGGGCGTATGTTGGCGGTATGCTACCGCTATACAGGCAACGAGGACGAGGCATACGATGTCTTGCACGATGGGTTCATCAAGATATTCACGCATTTTACCTATCGGGGCGAATGTTCGCTGACATCGTGGATGACGAAGGTGATGATGAACCAGGCGATAGATTACCTGCGGCGCAAGCGACGTTTTGCGCAACTGGTGGTGGGCGACGAGCAATTGCCGGACGTGATAGACGAGCCATCGGTGGCAGAGAGCGGAAACAGCCTTTCGGAGGAGTTGCTGATGAGATTTGTGGCGGAGCTGCCCGATGGTTGCCGCACGGTGTTCAACCTGTATGTCTTCGAAGAGAAGTCTCACAAGGAGATTGCCGAGATTCTTCACATCAAAGAGCATTCTTCGACCTCGCAATTGCACCGGGCCAAATGTTTATTAGCAAAAAAAATTCAAGAATACAATGAGAATGAAAGAAAATGAAGGAATGAACGAATTGTTCCGTAGCAAGCTGGGACAATCGGAAATGCCCGTCCGCCAAGATTTTTGGGCGGAGTTGCAGCGGGATTTGACCGTGGCCGAATCCGGCGTGGGCAAACGTTTCTGGTTGTCGCCTACGGTCTCCCGCGTGGCGGTGGCCGCTTCCGTGGCATTGGTATTGGGAGTGGCTTCAGCGGCCTATTGGTTTCTTGCCTCACCCGAAGTGAGGGAGCAGGCTTTTGCGCCGACTTCGGCTTACATCCCCGAGACGGTATGGGAAGGAGAAGAGGTGGAAGAAATACTTCCGGCAACTCTTCCGGAAGCCCCTGCGGCCGCTTCCTCCATCTCTCAAAAATCGGTAAAAGAGCCTTTGGGCGCAACGGCATCCGCCACGGATTCGCCCACGATGTCGGTACATTTCTCCATAACCGTGAGCCAACACGTCTATGGCAAACATAACGGCAACAAGCGTCCGGAAGGCTACGTGCAAACGGCGGGCGAAAGGACTCCCACCCTCCGTCAAGACAACGAGACGGTATTGGTGGCAGATAAGGAAAGCGACGACAAGGCCTCCGGCTCCTCGCCCTTGAAGTCGCGCAAGTGGGCCATAAAGCCCTATGTAGGCACATCGCTTCCCAAGGGCGATTTCCGGATGCCTTTCACCACGGGCGTCCTGGTGGAGCGCAGGCTGAACAAGCGTCTGGCTTTGGAGGCCGGATTGCAATACAACCTCTTGCACGATGCCTCGCCCGAGGACGGAGGGCGCACGTTGCATACGTTGGCCATCCCCGTCAAGCTGGATGTCCTGTTGGCAGGCAATGACAAGATGGATTTCTATGCAACGGCCGGAGGCGCGGTAGAAAAATGCGTAGCGGGTGCCGCCGACAACCGTTTCAGTGCCGAGCCGGTGCAACTCTCTGTGGCCGTTGGCTTGGGCGTCCGCTATAAACTGAACGACCGCATAGCACTCTTTGCCGAGCCTACCGTAAGCCATCATTTCGATACGGATTCGCCTACACGTTCTTTGCGGACAGAGCGTCCTACGAATCTGAACCTGTTATGTGGCGTGCGTATGGTTTACTAATCTTTTTATTCAATGAAAAATACATCTTATAATTCTATGCTGAATACGATATATCGCCTGATGGCCTGCTGTTTGTTTGTCATAGCGTTCGCTTCCTGCACCGAGGAGACGTTCGATTACAACCACCCCGACGTGAAACTGTTTGTCAGCCAACTGAAGTCAGGGCATTATGAGGTGCAGGCTTCCGAAGGACTGAACCCTATACCCAAATTCAAGAAAGAAGACATTGGAGAATTGTTGGAATACGCGGACGACCTACGCGAGATACCCTCTTTCCCCCTGGCCGCCGTATCCTATTCCGCCGGCGGCAAGCTCCGCTTGGGCGAGTGCATCTTGTGGACGGTCGAAACCATTCGCCTGGGTCATCCGGCATCTATGGGGTGCAAGATGGTGCGCACGGACGCGGAAGACTACAAGGGCATTTATTTCCTGTCCGACGAAGAATTGCTCGATGCGGTGGCGCACTATCGCCACTGGTGGGAGAACCGGAAATACCCGCGCACGATGTGGAGCATAGACCCTTGTTTTGACGAACCGTTGTGCGGCAGCGGATATATGTGGTGGTAAAGTTATGAGCCGATATGTCATCCTTATCGGGCTGCTATGCTTGGCAGTCCTCCCGCTTTACGCCCAAAACTGGACGGAGGAAGACTCCCTGCATCTGCAACAATTGCTTAGGCAGGAAGGCGAAATCAAGCTGAACCCCACTGCCTTAGAAGAGCTGAACCGTGCGTTTGGCTCTCCGCAGGCTGTTCAGGAGAAGCCGTGGTTGGAGGTGGACGAGACGCTTCCGGCCGTTGACGGCATTCGCCCCCGGAAGATAAAAATGACGCTGTTCCCCTATACGGCCAATACGCCTTACAACTGGGATCCCGTGCGCCAACGCAAAATCGAAGTGGACGAAAACACTTGGCGGGGCGATCGTTTCTACAAGCTAAAGACCCTGACCGTCTATTCCAACTGGGCAAAGTCTCCGCTTGACGCCGGCCCGCGGGAGTCGGTAGAACAGATAGAAGCCACCGGTCTGCGCTATGCCCCGGTGGGTCAGGCGGGAAGCCACACGGTTTACGGCTGGAGTGCCGCAAAAGGGCCTTCCGGTTACAGCCTTATGCCCGAAAAAGGCTTCTGGAAGGTGAAAGCGCGCAAACGCCGTGCCCGTACCTTGGAAGCGCTTCGCACGTATGCCGACTCTACCCGGATAGTGCCGAAAGACAAGGCAGATACATTGCGAGTCAAATAAGAAGCTCTGTTTTACAGAAATGTAACCGCTTATACATACTTATGACATACGCAACGCGCACCTTTGTGCAAACAAAAAAATCACAGAAATGATGCGTTTGCGTACATTCTATTCTACCATTGTGCTGTCCGACATCCATTTGGGGACCACACATTCTAAAACCGAGGAAGTGACCCGCTTCCTGAAATCAGTCAACTGCCGCCGGCTGATATTGGACGGTGACATCATCGACGGATGGGCCTTGCGCAAGGGAGGCACCCGCAAGTGGCAGGCCAAGCACACGGAGTTTTTCAAAGTCATTATGAAGATGATGGAGAAGCAAGGCACGGAGGTGATTTACGTCCGGGGCAACCACGATGACTTCCTGGACAGCCTGACGCCGTTCACCTTCTACAACATCCAGATCGTGAAGGACTACATCCACGAAAGCCACGGAAAACGTTACTACGTGACGCACGGCGACATCTTCGACACGGTGACAACGAATATGAAGTGGCTGGCCAAGCTGGGCGACATTGGCTACACCTTCCTGCTGTGGGTCAACAAAATCTACAACAACTACCGCACTCGTCACGGGCTGCCCTACTACTCGTTGTCGCAAGCCATCAAGCAGCGGGTGAAAACGGCCGTGTCCTACATCTCCGACTTCGAGCAAGAATTGGTGAAGTTTGCCCAAGCCCGTAAGTGCGACGGGGTCATCTGCGGACACATCCACCACCCGGCTGACACGTGGTATGACGGCATCCATTACCTGAACTCGGGCGACTGGGTAGAAACGATGTCGGCGTTGGCGGAAGACGAGGAAGGCCGTTGGTCAGTGCTCCGTTACGACGAGCTGTTGGCCGAGGAAGCCCGGACAACCTTGTCCCAACTGGCTTCTTAACCGCCGGCTTCGAGGATGCGGAAGGCGATGTCCAAGTAGCGGGCCATATCGACGGTCAACGCGCCGTCGTACACATCGTGCCGCTTGCGCCCCAAGCGCACCACGATGGCATCCCGCGAGGGAATGGCAAAGACATATTGCCCCAACATCCCCCTCATACACGGTATCCGTTCGCCCCGGTAGTCCATCAGCCACGTTTGCAGGCCGTAGTAACGGAGCGAATCTTTTCCCCACTGGTCTTTCAAGTAAGAAGCGGGGCGTGTCATTTCGTCCATATACTTTTCCGACACCAGTTGCCGTTCGCCCCACCGTCCCCGGTGCAGCATCAGCCGTCCGAAGCGAGCCACGTCACGCGCCGTGGTATGGAAGCAGCAGAAAGCTTTTTCGTCTCCATCCTCCTTATCCAACAGCCAATAAGCGTCCCGCTCGGCCTGCATAGGACGCCAAAGTTTCTCTTCCGCATAGCGGCTCAGCGTTTCGCCCGTGGCAGCTTCCAATACGAAAGCCAGCAGTTGCGTCTCCCCGCTCCGGTAGGAAAATTGCACGCCCGGTTCGTCCGCCACGTCCAATCCTGTGACCAGCTCGTAAAGGTCGTTGCCGTAGTAGCCGTGAGTTGTCACGGAAAAGAGCGAGGCGTAAGCCTCGTCCCACGCCATACCGCCGCTCATAGTGAGCAAGTGGCGGAGGGTCACATCGGCCTGCCTGCCTTTATTATAAATAGGTATATAACAGGAGACAGGGTCGTCCAGACTGTGTATCTTTCCTTCCTCCAAGGCGATGCCCACCAACATACCCACAATGGTCTTGGTGGCGGAGTAGATGTTGGACGTCCGCGTATCGTCCCATCCGTCCCGGTAGCTTTCGTAGAGGATGCTGTCGTGCCGGATGACGAGGAAAGCCGTAGTGCGCAGGCTGTCCATATAGGCAAGGTCGGCGGCATCCGGTTGATGCAGGTTGTAGGTCTTGGCGCGCGGCCAATGCCATACGTGGTCGGGGTCGTGCCGCACGGTGTCGCGGTGGAAAGTCTCCAAGTCGTCGATGACGGGCATCAGGTGTATCAACGCCTGGCGGGCATAGTAGGGCAAGGAAGCGTAACTCACGATGAGCAACGCGACGACAATTCCCGCAGACATAAAGGTTTTCTTTCGTTTCATAATAAGATGTAGTTGATAAATGGGAATTTAGCGCGCGCAAGCGCGCTTTAATGAAGAATTAAGAATGATGAATGAAGAATTACAGTAATCAACTCCCCTCCTTCCGGAAGGAGGAGAGTTTTATTACCTTTCTTCACAAACT
>CALUIQ010000079.1 GCA_944320735.1 uncultured Bacteroides sp.
TGACTATTCGTATTGGGCGGTACTACGAATGGGAATTTAACTGTGTGTTTCATTTTTCATCCGCAGATGACACGGATAACACGGATTTTATTCTTTTAAGGAGTTATCGGGAGTTAAAAGGAGTTAGGGCTTCGCCCGGAGTTATAGGCCAATAGAAAAAGGTATCGGCTTTTAACTCCTTTTTACTCCTGCCGAAGGCATAACTCCTTCTTACTCCTAAAAATATAAAATCTGCGTCATCCGTGTCATCTGCGGATGAATCATTCGACCACGCTGCGCAGCCCGATATATTATCATTTTTATATACATTTTGCCGACTTATCGACTCTTACTTCACCCCCAAATAGGGTTCAAGTGACCCCTGACCCCAAAATGACCCCTAAAAGTGGGAATTTGAGGATTAAGAGCGAATTTAATTGATTGATAAACAGCAATATGTAAAAACAGCACTTGATTATGGATGTAGAATAGGTTGTGTATGAAATCTGCCGGTTGCATAATGAAATCCTTACAATAAAATTAAGAAAACATTTTACTTTAAGAGTCATATTCCGTCCTTCAATCGCCCTTTATGCCCCAAGACATAGCTCGGCACATTTAATGTGACGAGGCACGACATTTAATGTGTCGGGGTTTTACATTTAAAGGGAATCTTTGAGGATACGGTTCTTTTGAAGGGCATTTGAAAGAAAATTCGTATCTTTGCACTTTCACTTTAAATTTTAAACGTATGAAGTCAGACATCGAAATAGCCCGCAGCACAGAGCTGGTAAAAATTAAGCAGATAGCCCAGAAGTATGGCATACCGACAGACCAAGTCCACCACTATGGCAGCCACATAGCCAAAGTATCGGAAACGCTGATTGATGAAGAAAAGGTAAAGCGAAGCAATCTGATATTGGTGACCGCCATCACGCCGACCAAAGCCGGCATCGGAAAGACGACCGTATCCATCGGGCTTGCCTTGGGACTGAACCGCATCGGAAGGAAAGCTTTCTGCGCCTTGCGCGAACCCTCGCTCGGCCCCTGCTTCGGGATGAAAGGAGGAGCCGCGGGAGGAGGATACGCGCAGGTACTCCCGATGGAGAAAATCAACCTGCACTTCACCGGCGATTTCCACGCCATCACTTCGGCGCACAATATGATTGCCGCCCTGCTGGACAACTATATCTACCAGAACCGGGACAATGGTTTCGCTATGAAAGAAGTGTTGTGGAACCGGGTGCTGGACGTGAACGACCGCGGCCTGCGCTACATCGTGACCGGGCTGGGAGGAAAGACCAACGGTGTCACCCGCGAGTCGAGCTTTGACATCACGCCCGCTTCGGAGATTATGGCCATCCTTTGCCTGGCGAAAGACGAGGCCGACCTCAGACGCCGCATCGAGAATATCCTGCTGGGCTTCACCATCGACAACAAGCCCTTTACGGTAAAAGACCTGGGCGTGGCGGGAGCCATCACGGTATTGCTGAAAGACGCCATCGCGCCCAACCTGGTGCAGACCACCGAAAACACGCCCGCCCTCGTGCACGGCGGCCCCTTTGCCAACATCGCCCACGGGTGTAATTCGGTCTTGGCAACCAAGCTGGCAATGACTTTCGGCGACTATGTGGTGACAGAAGCCGGATTCGGCGCCGACTTGGGCGCGGAAAAGTTCTACGACATCAAATGCCGCAAAGCGGGATTGCAGCCCAAGCTGACCATCATCGTCGCCACGGCGCAGGGCTTGAAGATGCACGGCGGAGTGAGCCTTGACAAGATAAAAGAGCCCAACCGGGAAGGCCTGCAAAAAGGTTTTGCCAACCTGGACAAGCACATCGAAAACCTGCACGCATTCGGGCAGACGGTCGTAGTGGCGTTCAACCGCTATGCGAACGATACGGACGAGGAAATCGCATTGGTGCGCCACCATTGCGAGGAGCTTGGCGTAGGCTTTGCCGTCAACAACGCTTTTGCCGAAGGAGGAGCGGGAGCCGTCGAGTTGGCGCAACTGGTAGTGGACACCATCGAACGGCACCCATCGCAGCCCTTGCGCTACGCTTACGAGGAGACCGACAGCATCGAGGACAAGATAACGAAAGTGGCCACTCGCCTATATGGCGCGGCGGAAGTGACGTACAGCATCACGGCACGAAAGAAAATCAAGACCGCCGAGGCATTGGGCTACGAGAAGTTTCCCATCTGCATCGCCAAGACCCAATACTCGTTCTCTACCGACCCGAAGCTGTATGGGGTGGCAAAGGATTTCGAATTCCACGTGCGCGACATCGTGCTGAACGCCGGGGCGGAAATGCTGGTGGTCATCGCGGGCGAGATTATGCGTATGCCCGGCCTGCCCAAGGAGCCCCAAGCCTTGCACATCGACATCGTGAACGGAGAAATAGAAGGTTTGTCGTAACGTGGCATAAAGGCTGTGAGAATTGTGACCCAACAAAACGTTTTTTCAAGAAATTCATAAAAAGAATGCAATAGAAATTGTATCTTTGCACCGTTTTTTTGAAGCTATTAGTAAATGAGAATTTAACTGTGTGTTTACGATGGACCACAGATGACGCAGATTAAACGAGATGACCACAGATTTTTATTTTTTCTGTGGCGAAGCCTTTTAAGATCTGTGTAAATCTGCCTTATCTGTGTCATCTGTGGTCTATTGAATACACAGCTAATTAGCACATTGGCACATTAGCATATTAGCACATTAAATTATCATTAGTAGAAACTAAATATGATTAGTTACTTTCATATATAATTAAGGATTATGATAGACAAAATCAACGAGCTTCTGCAGGAAGTGGAAGCTATGACTGCCGCCAATGCCGAAGAACTGGAAGCGTTGCGCATCAAATACCTCAGCAAAAAAGGAGCCATCAACGAACTGATGGCCGATTTCCGCTCCGTGCCCGCCGAGCAGAAGAAAGAAGTGGGTATGAAGCTGAACGAACTGAAGACCAAGGCACAAGAAAAAATTGCTGCCTTGAAAGAAGCTTTCGAAAGCCAGGACACCGGTATGGACGAACTGGACTTGACACGCACTGCCTACCCCATCGGCCTGGGCACGCGCCATCCGCTGACATTGGTGAAGAACGAAATCATCGACATCTTTGCCCGTATGGGATTCAACATTGCGGACGGCCCTGAAGTAGAAGACGACCTGCACGTATATACCAAACTGAACTTTGCCGCCGACCATCCGGCACGCGATATGCAGGACACGTTCTTTGTGGAAGTCAATCCGAACGACGTGACCAAGAACATCATCCTGCGCTCGCACACCAGCAGCGTGCAAGTCCGCACTATGGAGCATACGCAACCGCCCATCCGCGTCATCTGCCCGGGACGTGTGTACCGCAACGAGGCCATCAGCTACCGCGCACACTGCTTCTTCCATCAGGTAGAAGGACTTTATATTGATAAAGGCGTGTCGTTCACCGACTTGAAGCAGGTATTGCTGCTTTTCGCCCAAGAGATGTTTGGCGCTGACACTAAAATCCGTTTGCGTCCTTCATACTTCCCCTTCACGGAGCCAAGCGCGGAAATGGATATCTCGTGCAACATCTGCGGAGGAAAAGGTTGCCCCTTCTGCAAAGGCACGGGCTGGGTGGAAATCCTGGGTTGCGGTATGGTAGACCCGAATGTGTTGGAAGCCTGCGGCATCGACAGCAAGGTGTATAGCGGATACGCCTTCGGTATGGGCATCGAGCGCATCACCAACTTGAAATACCAAGTAAAGGATTTGCGTATGTTCTCGGAGAACGACACCCGCTTCCTGCGTGAGTTTGAAAGCGCATACTAACATTTAAATGAAGAATTAAGAATGATGAATTAAGAATCCAGCATATGCCCATCGCACCCTAACGACTTTATGATTCTTCATTCTTAATTCTTCATTCTTCATTTAATAAGGCTTCTTTAGTATGAAAGACAAACTTGTCACTCCCAGTTATTGTTTCATTTTAGCAGCCAACTTCCTGCTCTATTTCGGTTTCTGGCTGATAGTGCCGGTTCTTCCGTTTTATTTGTCCGAAGAGTTCAGTGCGGGCAACTCCACCATCGGCGTCATCCTGTCCTGCTACACCGTGGCAGCCTTGTGCATCCGGCCCTTTTCGGGTTACCTGTTGGATTCCTTTGCCCGCAAGCCACTCTATTTGGTGGCTTATTTTGTGTTTATGTGTATCTTTACGGGATATATCTTCGCAAGCACACTGGCTGTGTTCATCCTGTTCCGCATCATCCACGGCGTATCGTTCGGCACGGTAACGGTAGGAGGCAACACGGTAGTCATCGACATTATGCCTTCCTCACGCCGAGGCGAGGGGCTGGGGTATTATGGCCTATCGAACAACATCGCTATGGCGGTAGGCCCTATGTCGGGACTTTTCCTGCACGATGCGGGTATGAGCTATACCCTCATCTTCTGCTGTGCCTTAGGTTCGTGTATGGCGGGTTTTTGTTGCGCCACTTTGGTAAAAACGCCCTATAAACCGCCCGTGAAGCGCGCTCCCATATCCCTGGACCGCTTTATCCTGCTGAAAGGTTTGCCCGCCGGCGTGGGGCTGCTGCTGCTCTCCATCCCCTACGGTATGACCACCAACTACGTGGCTATGTATGCCAAGCAGATAGGATTGGATGTCAGCACCGGACTGTTCTTTACTTTTATGGCGGCAGGAATGGCCATCTCGCGCATCTTTTCCGGCAAGATAGTAGACCGCGGCAAAGTGACACAAGTCATCTCAGCCGGATTGTACATAGTCATTGTCAGCTTCTTCGCCCTTTCGGGATGCGTGTACATCATCCAATGGAATCCGGGGGCGTGTTCCTTCGTGTTCTTCGGCGTGGCGTTGATGTTGGGCGTAGGCTTCGGCATTATGTTCCCCGCCTACAACACCCTGTTTGTCAACCTGGCTCCCAACAGCCAGCGAGGTACGGCCACTTCTACCTACCTCACTTCGTGGGATGTGGGCATCGGTATCGGTATGCTGGCAGGCGGCTACATCTCGGACGTCAGTTCCTTTGACAAGGCTTACTTGTTCGGCGCCTGCCTGACGGTCGTCTCTACGATTTATTTTAATTGGAAAGTAACCCCACATTATCAGAAAAACAAGTTAAGATGAAACTGCAAGAACGATATGACAAAATAGTGGCGTGGTTTCGCGAGAACCGTCCCGTGGCCGAAACGGAGCTGCATTATGACAACAACCCCTTTCACTTGCTGATAGCCGTCATACTTTCGGCCCAATGCACGGACAAGCGGGTCAATATGGTCACCCCTCCCCTCTTCCGGGATTTTCCCACACCGGAGGCCTTGGCCGTTACCACTCCCGAAGTGGTGTACGAGTACATCAAAAGCGTCTCCTATCCCAACAACAAAGCCAAGCACTTGGTTGGTATGGCCCAAATGTTGGTGAAGGACTTCCACAGCCAAGTGCCCGACACGTTGGAAGACCTGGTGAAACTGCCGGGGGTAGGGCGTAAAACGGCCAATGTCATCCAGTCGGTCGTGTTCAATAAAGCCGCTATGGCGGTAGACACACACGTGTTCCGTGTCAGCCACCGGTTGGGGTTGGTCAGCGGCCGATGCACCACTCCATTGAGCGTGGAGAAAGAGTTGACCAAACACATCGCCCCCACCGACATCCCCATCGCCCACCATTGGCTCATCCTGCACGGGCGTTACACCTGCCTGGCACGCAGCCCCCAATGTGACAAGTGCGGTTTGCAATCCTTGTGTAAATATTACTGCAATACC
>CALUIQ010000080.1 GCA_944320735.1 uncultured Bacteroides sp.
TCGACCTCACGGCCACCTTGGAGTACAAGGAAGAAGCACCGGCAGATGGTTTGGTTGCCCGTAAATTGGTATTAAAAGGCTTGCGCGGCGGACATTCCGGCTTGGAAATCAACGAAGGCAGGGGAAATGCCAACAAACTGATGGCCCGCGTGGTTCACGACCTGCTGATGGAGTTCGATTGCCAATTGGCTTCCTTCGAAGGAGGAAATATGCGCAACGCCATCCCGCGCGAGGCGCACGCCGTGTTGGTGTTCAACCCGGACGATATGGAAGGCTTGGATGACTACATCCGCGAGTACGAAACGCAAATCAATGAAGAATATACGCCTATCGAAAGCAACATCAGCCTGAAGATGGAAGAGACGGAAATGCCTGCTTCAGTAGTTCCCGAAGAGATTCAGGACAATATGATCAATGTGCTGATGGCTTGTCAGGACGGCGTGATGCGCATGATTCCTACCGTGCCCGATACAGTAGAAACCTCGTCCAACCTGGCCATTGTGCTGGTTGGTGGCGGAAAGGCCGAGATACGAATCCTGGCTCGGAGCTCGTGCGATACGATGAAAGACTTCCTGGCCGACAGCCTGACCGCTTGCTTCTCCATGGCCGGCATGAAGGTAGAATTGAGCGGAGGTTATTCCGGTTGGCAACCCAATGTGCATTCTCCCATCCTGTTGGCGATGAAAGAATCTTATAAGGAGCAGTTTGGCACCGAACCTGCCGTGAAAGTCATTCACGCCGGTCTGGAATGTGGCATTATCGGCGCTACCTATAAGAATCTGGATATGATATCCTTTGGCCCGACGTTGCGTTCGCCTCACTCACCTGACGAACGGGCTTACATTCCTTCCGTCCCCAAGTTCTACGACTTTGTAGTGGCCACACTTGCCAAGACTCCGGCAAAGGAATAAGCCCCTATATATAATATGGTATAGAAAGAGGGTATTCCAAAGCAAAAAAGGGATAATCTTTTAGACGCGGATTTAGCGGATGATGCGGATTATTAATTTATAAAATCCGCACAATCCGCACAATCCGCACAATCCGCGTCTAAAGAATAGCAAATTATCAGTCTCCTTTTTTGTTTTGATATATCCTCTTTCCCATTCAGGCCTTCTCGTTTCCCTTCTTTTCCTGTCATTTCGTCCGATTCCCGCCCAAAGACTGTCATCCTCTGCCCTTTTGGCAGTCCTTGCGATGTTTAATAACTAGAATTATTGACGCAGGTCAAGAAATATGTTATATAACATACTTTTCTCCCCTATTTTGCTTGTCACCTCATAAAAAGGCTCTATTTTTGTGCTGTAAAACATAAAAACAGCAATTATTAGAGAGTTTTCAATAGGATAACAAGATTGTTTTAGGAGGATAACAAAATGAAAATGTTAAAGAAAGTCTTTAGAAACGTCAGCAAGGCTGACAAGAACATCTGGGGTTATGTAATGCTCTAAGCATTCATAATACCCATTTGATTGAGAGTGTTTAGTTTTTCAGGTATTAATTTTAAAAAGTGGATTAATTATGAAAAAGCTATTTGTTTATTTAATCAGTGCTTTGGCCGTTATGGGCGAAAGCGAGATGCTTTCTATGGGATATGGAAGCGAAAGATAACAGCAACAACGCAAATTATTAAATGGTATTTATAACGAAAGAGGGTGTATCTCACGATGCGCCCTCTTTTTTTGTTCAATCTGCCTCTCAAATCGGCTCCTTTTCGCACGAAATATCGGATAGAAGATTTCAAGTTACCGAACTATTCATTACTTTTGTAGCGTAAACGAAGGAATATATTATGGCTCAAAGTTCAAAACAGATACAGACTCAGACGCAGCAACAAGTCCAAACCCTATCGCCCCAGCAGATTATGGTGGTGAAGCTTTTGGAATTACCCGCCGTAGAGTTGGAAGACAGGGTGCGGGCAGAGTTGCTGGAAAATCCGGCACTGGAGGAAGGGCGTGAAGATACGCACGAAGATGACTATGACAATCCGGACGAGACTAACATCAGTGCGGAAGACGGAGGAAACACGGACTATGACTCGCTGAGCGACTATCTGAACGAAGACGACATTCCAGACTATAAACTGCAAGAGAACAACCGCAGCAAGGATGAACAGGCGGAAGACATTCCTTTTGCAGACTCCACATCGTTCTACGAAACACTGAAGGAACAATTGGGCGAGCACGCACTCACCGAACACCAACGTCAACTGGCTGAATACTTGATTGGCTCATTGGACGATGATGGCCTGTTGCGCAAACCCTTGGACAGCATCAGTGACGAACTGGCCATCTATTCCGGCATAGAGGCCTCACCGGAAGAATTGGAAAAGGTATTGAAAGTCATACAGGACTTCGACCCGCCCGGATTGGGGGCGCGCAACCTGCGCGAATGCCTGCTGATACAACTCCGCCGCAAAGCGGAATTGCCAGGGAAAAAAGCAGATAAACTGTTGCAACTGGAGACGAATATTATCGAACAATGCTACGAAGAGTTCACGCGCAAGCATTGGGACAAGATACAGCAGAAGCTGAATGTGGACGAGGCCGAATTGGAGTTGGCCATTAAAGAATTGTGCAAACTCAATCCGCGTCCGGGTGCTTCGATGGGAGAAGCGGTAGGGCGCAATATGCAGCAAATCGTACCCGACTTCATCGTGGACACGGACGATGACGGCACCATCCACCTCTCGCTGAACAATCCCAATGTGCCCGAACTACGCATCAGTCGCGACTTCTCGGATTTGGTGGAAGAGCACACCAAGAACAAGGCCAACCAAAGCAAGGAGTCCCGCGAGGCTTTGATGTTCCTGAAGCAAAAGATGGACGCCGCGCAAGGCTTTATCGACGCCGTGAAGCAACGGCAGAATACGCTGATGAAAACGATGCAGGCCATCATCGACCTGCAACGCCCGTTCTTCCAGGAAGGTGACGAAGCGTTGCTGAAGCCTATGATTCTGAAAGACGTGGCCGAACGGGCGAAACTGGATGTATCCACCGTGTCGCGCGTGAGCAACAGCAAATACGTGCAAACCAACTTCGGCATCTATCCACTGAAATTTTTCTTCAGTGACGGATATACCAAAGACGACGGAGAAGAAACGTCTGTGCGCGAGATTCGCAAGGCCTTGAAAGAATGTATCGACAGCGAGGACAAGAAGAATCCTTATACCGACGACGAGCTGACGGAAATGATGGCCCAAAAAGGTTATCCCATCGCCCGGCGCACAGTGGCCAAATACCGCCAGCAGATGAACATACCCGTGGCCAGGCTGCGGAGGTAAAACGAAAAGAGACGAACTAAATCATGGAAGTAGCCGAAAGAATACATATAAAAGAGGCCAAGATGCTTATACGAATCGCACGGTGCGTATCGCTGTTGTTCACGCCTTTCTCCGTGCCGTTTTTAGCTTTTGCCATCTTGTTCCTTTTCTCGTACCTGAGTATGATGCCTACGGCATACAAGCTCATCGTGCTGGGCATCGTCTATTGTTTTACCATCCTGTTCCCGGTGCTTTCCATTTTTGTTTTCAGAAAGATTAACGGCTTCAGTGTCGCCGAACTGGGCGAACGGAAGAAACGCTATGTGCCTTTCCTGCTGACCATTATCTCTTACGTGTTCTGCCTGCTGATGATGAACCGGCTGAATATTCCGTGGTATATGAGCGGCATCATTCTGTCAGCCCTCTTTATGATGATAGTCTGCATCATCGTCAACATTCGGTGGAAACTGAGTGAACATATGGCGGGAGCGGGCGCCATTGTAGGAGGATTGGTCGCGTTCAGTGCCTTGTTTGGATATAATCCCGTGTGGTGGCTTTGCCTGTCCATTTTGATAGCAGGCATGTTGGGCACCGCACGTATCATCTTGGGACATCACACTTTAGGCGAAGTCCTGACCGGTTTTGCCGTGGGATTGGTTTGTGCACTGATGGTGCTTCACCCGGCCGCCAACAGCATGTACCTTTTCTTCCGCTACTTGCTGTTCGCCCATTGAGTCAAAGCATACCAATAGTTAATATAATATCAACCTTTAAAATTGAAAAGTATGAATTTTCCGACAAATGTAAAGTACACGAAAGACCATGAATGGATACGCCTGGAAGGCGATATCGCATACGTGGGGATTACAGACTACGCACAAGACCAGTTGGGCGACATCGTGTTTGTCGATGTACAGACCGAAGGCGAGACACTGGCTGCCGGTGACACTTTTGGAACCATCGAAGTCGTAAAGACTGTTTCCGACCTCTTTATCCCCGTAGCCGCTGAAGTGCTCGAGCAAAACGAAGCCTTGGCCGACCATCCCGAATTGGTCAACCAAGACCCCTATGGCGAAGGCTGGATTATCAAGGTAAAGCCCACGGAAGACGCCGACTTCGACAGCCTGCTCGATGCCGAGGCTTACAAAGCGCTCATCAATGGTTAATGAAGAATGATGAATGAAGAATGAAGAATTTGCCATAGGGGACATCCTTGAGAATTCTTCATTCATCATTCTTCATTCTCAATTCCTAATAGTTCTTCATTCTGAATCCTTCATTCTTAATTTATAAAAATATGACTCCATTAGTAAGTATCATCATGGGCAGCACATCCGACCTCCCCGTCATGGAGAAGGCCGCCCAACTGCTGAACGACTTTCATATCCCGTTTGAAATCAACGCCCTTTCCGCGCACCGTACTCCGGAGGCTGTGGAAGAGTTTGCCAAGAATGCCGCAAGCCGAGGCATTAAAGTCATTATTGCCGCCGCCGGCATGGCCGCCGCATTACCCGGCGTAATAGCCGCCAACACCACACTTCCCGTCATCGGCGTACCTATCAAAGGTTCCGTGTTGGACGGTGTGGATGCCTTATATTCCATTATCCAGATGCCTCCCGGTATCCCCGTGGCTACGGTAGCCATCAACGGAGCTATGAACGCCGCCATCTTGGCCGTGCAAATGTTGGCTCTGAGCGACACGACATTGGCCCAGGCTTTTGCCGAATACAAAGAAGGCTTGAAAAAGAAAATCACCAAGGCAAACGAGGACCTGAAAGAAGTGAAATACGAATATAAAACCAATTGATTTTAATGGTTAATGATAAATGGTCAATAAAATAATGTCGATAATTTATCATTAACCATTGACCATTAACCATTAGTCATTGAAAAAATGGACTTATTCAACTATTCTCGCCGAAGTACATCGGTCGTACACATAGGGGCTACTCCGATGGGAGGAGAGAACCCCATCCGCATACAGAGCATGACCAATACGGCCACGCAGGATACGGATGCCTGTGTGGCGCAAGCCAAACGCATCGTCGATGCAGGTGGTGAATACGTGCGGCTGACGACACAAGGCGTAAAGGAAGCGGAAAATCTGAAGAACATCAATGCCGCCCTGCGGCAAAACGGTTATCAGGTTCCACTCATCGCCGACGTACACTTCAATCCCGCCGTGGCCGACGTAGCTGCCCGCTATGCCGAAAAGGTTCGCATCAATCCCGGCAACTATGTGGATGCCGCCCGTACCTTCAAGCACTTGGAATATACGGATGAAGAATATGCCAAGGAATTGCAAAAGATTCGTGACCGCTTCGTCCCCTTTCTAAATATTTGCAAGGAGAACCACACCGCTATCCGCATCGGAGTCAACCACGGTTCGTTGTCCGACCGTATTATGTCTCGCTACGGTGACACCCCCGAAGGCATGGTAGAGTCGTGTATGGAGTTCCTGCGTATCTGCGTGGATGAAAACTTCAAGGATGTGGTCATCTCCATCAAATCGTCCAACACGGCGGTGATGGTAAAGACGGTACGCCTGTTGGTTCACGTTATGGAAGAGGAGAATATGCACTTCCCGCTACACTTGGGCGTAACCGAAGCTGGTGACGGGGAAGACGGACGTATCAAATCCGCTTTGGGCATCGGCGCCTTGTTGGCCGACGGACTGGGCGACACCATCCGGGTTTCGCTTAGCGAAGCACCGGAAGCCGAGATTCCCGTGGCACGTAAATTGGTGGACTACATTACATCTCGCGAGGGACATCCCTATATTCCCGCCCCGCAAGTGCAGGACTTCAACTACTTGTCACCGCTACGGCGGGTTACGATTCCCGTTCATAATATCGGAGGCACTCAGCCCCCTGTCGTCCTCACAGCCCGTTTGGATGCAAACCAGACGTGTCATCCCGAATTTGTTCCCGATTACATCTATGTGGGACATCAGTTGCCAGACAGCCTTCAAGCCAATGTCCAATACATTGTGGATGCGGATGCTTGGGACGGAACGCCCTACACTTGGCCGGCCTTCAAGCCTGACCAACTTCCGTTCCTGACTGGCTACAAGGCCGACTTGAAGTTCCTTTTCATTACTTATATGGGGCTGAATGACGAAGTTTTGGCCTGCCTGAAATATCATCCGGAGGTTGTGCTCATTGCGCAGAGCAATCACCCCAACCGTTTAGGCGAACAACGTGCGTTGGCTCATCAACTGATGCAGGAAGGGCTGAAGAATCCGGTGATTTTCTTCCAGCATTATGCTGAAAGCGAAATCGAGGATTTACAAATCAAGTCTGCGGCCGATATGGGCGCGCTTGTCTTCGACGGGCTGTGCGACGGCATTTTCCTGTTCAATCAGCATCCCGCCACATCCGGCAAGCCCGAAATATCTCCCGCAGAAGTGGACGCCATTGCCTTTGGCATCCTGCAAGCCGGACGCCTGCGCATCAGCAAGACCGAATATATCTCTTGTCCCGGGTGTGGCCGTACCCTGTACGATTTGCAAGCGACCATTGCCCGCATCAAAGCCGCGACATCCCACCTGAAAGGATTGAAGATTGGCATCATGGGCTGCATCGTAAACGGCCCCGGAGAGATGGCCGACGCCGACTACGGCTACGTAGGTGCCGGGCGGGGCAAAGTCAGCCTTTACAAGCAAAAAAAATGTATCGAAAAGAACATTCCGGAAGAAGAAGCGGTAGAAAAGCTCATCGAACTAATCAAAGCGAACGGAGACTACCGATAGAAAAGAAGAGGAGGATGTATCATGATTGGGGAATAGAACACAGAGACACAAAGACACAGAGAAATAAATTTGTAAATCAATGAAATCTCTGCGCCTCTGTATCTCTGTGTTCTAAATCATTCTGATACACCCTCGTTTCTATACCATATTATATATAAATCATTAGATGTATTCATCTCCCATCTTTATCTGAGCGTCATTGACATATTTACGGATGGCATGCTCTTCGTCCTTTTTGCAAATAAGGAGCACGTCGTCCGATTCGGCAATCAAATACCCCTCAAGCCCGTCAATCACGGCCAGCTTGTTGTCGGGAAGCACCACGATGTTATCTTTGCAATTATAAAGCATCGAACGGCATTTCAACGTCACATTGCCCGCTCGGTCTTTGGGTGAAAGTTCGTACAGCGAACTCCATGTGCCTAAATCGGACCAACCAAAATCACCTAACGACACATACACATTGTCCGCCTTCTCCATAATGCCAAAGTCGATGGAAACATTGGGGCAAGCCGGAAAATTCTCATCAATAAATTGTTTTTCTGCGGGAGTGCCGTACACACCGACACCGGGTTCCAACTTTGCGGCCAGTTCGGGCAACAATAGTTCTCCGGCACGAATAATCGTGTTCACATTCCACATAAACAAGCCGGCATTCCAATAAAACTCACCGCTTTCAACGAAGACTTTGGCCAGTTCCAGTTCTGGCTTTTCCGTGAATGTCTTTACCTTATAGAAATTGTCGTTGATGTTTTCCGCTATCTGTATATAGCCATAGCCCGTCTCGGGGCGGTTGGGCTTGATGCCTAACGTCAGCAGTATGTCATTCTGCGACACAAACTCCAGGCCTTGATGGATGGCATGCAAAAACTCCTCCTCTTTCAATATCAGATGGTCCGAGGGTGCCACCACGATATTGGCCTGAGGGTTCAACGCACGGATGTGGTAAGCGGCCCATGCCACGCACGGTGCTGTGTTTCGGCGTGTCGGCTCCAAAAGAATCTGTTCCGGTGTTAATTCCGGCAATTGCTTTCGGGTCAGTTCCGCATATATGTCGTTCGTCACCACCAAAATATTCTCCATCGGCACAATCTTTTTAAATCGGTCGAAAGTCTGTTGCAGCAAAGACCGTCCTGTGCCGAAGAAGTCCAGAAACTGTTTGGGAAGGGTTTTCCGACTGAAAGGCCAAAAGCGGCTACCAATGCCTCCTCCCATAATCACGCAGTAATTATCCTTATTTACAGCCATATCTTATTGCTTTTAAAATTTCTGCTAATGTAATCATTATTTTATTATTAATGGCTTTCCACTCCAAATTTCTACATTTTTTCGATTTTTTTCTCGAAAGCTATTGCAGATATAAAAAAAAGCCGTATCTTTGCACCGCAATTAAGAAAAACGAGTTGCCCAGATGGCGGAATCGGTAGACGCGCTGGTCTCAAACACCAGTGGATTCACTTCCATCCCGGTTCGACCCCGGGTCTGGGTACTGAATGGGAGAAAGACGAAAATCTTTCTCCTTTTTCTTTTTTATCCCCTCGCAACTCGCTGGTCTGCTGATAGATAAGGTCAAGCACTTTGTTGTAAGAGTTGGTTCGATATTTTTCTCCGTCAAATTCGATTTTATCATCAAAGATCGAACCAATGAGCTTGATTTTGGTCTCCAAAGGCGCATCACGGATATACTTATCTATATTGTTTATCAGCAACATAGCATAGCCTAACTTTGGTTCGATATTCCCCCGTTTGGTCAGTTCGAGCGCAGATATGCGTGTTTGAAGTTCCGACACCTCTTTTTCGTACCGTTCCAAGATGCGGTTATACCTGTCAGCATGACTTTTATCCATGATTAACATATCTTCTGCTTCCTCAATCTGAGATTGCTTTGCTGAGACTTCCTTCTTTAGCTTATCTATTTCCGCTTGAATCTCACGTTTGCTATCTCCGTGGAGGTCTTTCAATACTTCTTCATATAGATTCAGCACCTCTTCTTTAGGCTTCAATGCGCCTACATATTTGGCAAAGCCTTCATTGACTTCTTCGGCACGTTTGCGTATATGCTTGGCATCGTGGCAACAATTATAATAGGTATACTTGCCTCCATTGCCTCTGCTTGTAGCACCCGTTAGGGCATGGCCACAGACGGGA
>CALUIQ010000081.1 GCA_944320735.1 uncultured Bacteroides sp.
CTTGTCCGGCAGCATCAGGAAATCACTGTAACCATAGTTCAGCTCTATCTCCGGCTCCACCAAGTAGAGCGAGTTCAACGCCAAGTAAGCCTTGAAGAAGCCTTGCAGGTTGTGCTCGCCGCGGATGCTGTCACGGATGGAGGAGTTCTCCTTATAGGCTTCGGCAATGCGGCGAATTAGCGGCTGCCAATTTCCTTCGTAAGTCATCAAGTCCATTTCGTCTTGCAAGGCGGTGACGTCCATTGAAACGTTCCGCTCGAAATAATCCCGCATAAAGGACCAATACTGTTCCCTCACACAGTTGTTCGGGATGACCATCTCAATGCGTCTTCCTACAGTTTTGTGCATAGTCAGCAGGCCGTAGTAATAAAGCAGGCTCCGGAAATTGTTGTCGTCCGTCACGTACTCGGCGGGGAAAGATGTCTTCAGGTTCATCAGCACGGAACCCGTGGCGGCAATCTCCTCAATGACGCTCATTCGGTTTTCCCGCTGGTTGCCCCGGTCGATGTCCGCCAGCATCTTCAGCTTCTTGTAGTCCGTACGGATATTCTTGTCCACCATTTCTTTTGGCGGAAGCTTGTAAAGTATTTGGTTGCGCAAATAATAAAGCACCATATCACAGTTGTAGATACGGTCGTCGTCAAGGCATTCTTCCGCGAAACAATAATTGTTGTACCACGGCTTCATCTCCTCCAGCATCGCCTTAATGTCCACTTCCGCACGCAGTTTGCCGTTGTCTTGGAAATAATGGAACATCGTGCGCACATCGTTCTCCGAGAAACCCAGCATGTCGTTGAAGCGCGGGTCTTGTGAGATGTTCCAGTCGATGTTGTACCCGCTCGACAAGTCATCCAACGTCACGGGCGACACCCCGATAAGGAACACCCGGCTGAACATCGCCTTGAATATCTTGAAATACTTGCGGTAAAACCCACTGGCGTGCGTCAGGTTACGGAACACCTCTTTCCCACCTTCGCTGAGAATGACATTGGTGAAGTTGTCATACTCGTCTATGATTAGGTAAAGCGGATACCCCTTGGCCTGTGCTTCCAGGTTGATGTAGTTCAGTTTCGCATCCGTTTCCGGCTCGCTATGCACGGCCTCCACGAAACCCTTGTCATAGTAACCGGCATAAGTGACCGCAAATCGGTTCAGCACCTGTCCGCAGTATTTGTTGAACTGTGCGGACAGAGATTGCTCGTCACTGCCTCCAATCAATGAAAAATCAAAGTAGATAATTTGGTAAGCATTCTTCAGCAGCGTGGGATGCTCGTGTATCCAAAGCCCGTCGAACAGCCGGTCAAACTTATCCGTTTTCGCAATGTCATAGTAAGCCTGCATCATGCTGACAAACACGCTCTTGCCGAAGCGGCGGGGACGAATTAAAAACAGATACTTACCCGTATCTTCCAACAAGGGAAGATACATCGTCTTGTCCACATAATAGAAGTTCTCGTTCCGCACTTCCTCAAAGCGCGCCACTCCGTATGGGATACCTTTTACTGCGTTCATCTTTGCTGTGTTGATGGTGTGTAGGGCAAAGGTACGAAAATAAAATGAAAACCGGATGAAGAGCAGCCCACAATCTTCACTGCCGGACATCTTTTGATTATAGAGAGAAGGTAGCGACTGAAGTCGGGAATCGCAATGCGTCAATTTTGGGACGCTTACGTTTCTCTTTTGAGACATTTTTAGCAGCGATACATTAAGAATATCAACCTATTATTTTACATAGTTCATCAATCAACGACTGACTGGCAAAATTTCCAAGCTTATGCAGCGGCTTTAAGTCCGGTTGGATGAGCAATTCTTTCAGCTCTTCAGCATCGTTCGCCACATAGACATACCCCAATTCTTTCATCTTCTGTGCGGTAGCAAGCTGGTGCTCGTTACGGTGTTCGCCCAAGGCTGCGATGCGCGGAAAAATAATGATAGGTTTGCGCTGGCGCAAGGCAGAGATAATCGTACCCATTCCTGCATGGGCAACTATCAGCCGGGCTTTGCCGAACAGTATGTTGAACTCATCAGGCGGCAGGAAATCCACCGTCCGTATGTTCTTCGCTTGGTATTCGCTTTTATAAACTTGGGCGACAATTTCTTCATTCAGGTGATCTGCCACTTCATCTACGATTCTCACAAAGCGGTCGAAGGGGGCTTGTGTCCCGATGGTACAGAATATCATAGCTTTTTATATTAATATTAAGGTGTTACAAAAATCCTATTCGCCGAATATGTTTCCTGCATAATGCACTTTCGCGGTTGCAAGTCCGGGCCACTGTGTATAAACGTAATCAGCGAACTTACGAGCCAATTTTCCGCACGCGCTCATAGTCTGCACATTAGCCACCGAATCCACCCAAATCGTTTTGATGCCAACCATCCGGCCTATGATGATTGTCAGTAGTCCCGGTGCAGCTCCCGTGGTAATGATTGCCGCGGGGCGTTCTTTCAATAGAAACGCCAATATCTTCAACGAAGCCGGCACCATTTTCCACGCGTCCCAACGGCTGAAATCCGTTATGGTATGAA
>CALUIQ010000082.1 GCA_944320735.1 uncultured Bacteroides sp.
CTTGTGTCCCCGGTTCGATTCCTGGTGGCACCACAATTCCCGAAAGGGTATCGGAATGTAGCGCAGTTGGTAGCGCACTACGTTCGGGACGTAGGGGTCGGGCGTTCGAGTCGCCTCATTCCGACATCCAACAAAGCGAAGGTTGAAGCAATTCAGTCTTCGCTTTAGTTTTTTCTCAATATGCTTTTGTTTAGGTGCTCCGGAGTAGGGAGCAGTCCTAAATTTTGCTATCTTTGCGGCATGAACCTTTGTCGCGTCCTGTTATATGGTCTTTTGCTGCTGCTCTGCGCATGCGGTTCCCGGCGTTACCCTTCCGCTCTGGTGACGGTGGACAGTTTGTCGTCTGTCCGTCCCGACAGTGCCCTTGCCCTGTTGGCGACCTTAGAGCCGGACACGGCCCGTATGCCCCTTGCCCACCGCATGTACTACCGCCTGCTTTGCGTCAAGGCGGCGGACAAAGCCTATCTGCCCCATACCTCCGACAGCCTCATCCGTCCCCTTATCCATTATTATATAGAAGAGGAGAGCGACCCGCGGCTGCTTCCGGAGGCCTGTTACTATGCGGGACGGGTGTACCGTGATTTGGGCAACGACCTACAGGCGTTGGACTATTTTCAAGAAGCCTTGCACGCCCTCCGGCTGAATGGTGGCGGGGCATCAGTCTTGCAGTCGAAAGTGTGCAGCCAGATGGGCACGCTGTATGCCTACCGGGACATGTTTGGGCAAGCTTTGCAGATGTACAAAGAGGGATTGCGGATAGACCGGATGCTATCGGACAGCGTCAGTTTGGTATTCGCCTTGCGGGATATTGCTTATATACATCGTGAATTGAACCATCCGGACAGTGTGCTGCCTTACTTCAAACAGGCCAAACGGATAGCCGACTTGTTGGGACGGCAAGATTTATCCGATATGGTGCAGAGCCAGTTGGCGGCCGTTTACACCGAGAGGGGGCAGTATGATTCGGCACGGGTCGCCTTGAAAGACGCTTTGCGGAACACCGAGCGTCCCAATTTGAGTGGCATTTATTCCATTGCGGGCGGGTTTTACCAGACGATTGGCAAGCAGGATTCCGCCAACTATTATTATAGACAGCTGTTGCGGATGGGGACGGTCTACGCCCAAGAAAAGGCCTACCGGTCACTGACCGCCCAACGGGTGTCCGCAAACGGTGACTCGTCCTTCATCGCCTTGTATGACGGCTTGTTGCAAAACCTCGATTCGCTCCGGGCGTTGGACCGGAAAGCGAACCTGCTCCGGGCATATGCGGACTACAACTATTTGCAGAGCGAACAGGAAAACGACCGTCTGAAGGTACGAAACGAACGCAACCGGCTCATATTGGTTGTAAGTGCTGCCGTCATCTTGGTTCTTTTCTTCCTGCTCATGGCATTGGTTCAGCGCAACCGCCGCATCCGGCAAGAAGTGGAGGAGCAGCGGCGAAAGTTCCGGCAAGTTGAGGAGGAACAACGAAGGAAGCGGGAGACCCTCGAAAGCTACCGACAACAGAAGGAGGAGTTAGAAAACATTTCTTTAGACGACCGACAAATCCGTAAGTTGGAACTGATTACCCACATCTTGGAACAGGATCGGATAGAGACCGAAGAGGAGCGGGAGGCGCAGGATGCTCTATTTCGTTCGCCGCTTTACCGGGAGTTGGAAGGGCGTGTTCGTTCCGCACGTGGGACGGCTTTCGTCACGGATGATGAATGGGACACGCTGCGGCGATTGCTCATGCCCGCTTATCCCAAATTCTTTGAGCGGTTGAACACCCTTTGCGCGCTCAACGAAAACGAACTGCACGTCAGCATCCTGCTCAAATTGCGTTTCCGCCCGGCGGACATCGCCCGCTTGCTCAACCTGCAACCTACCACTGTTTCCTCCATCCGGACACGTCTCTACAAGAAAGCGACCGGCGGGAAAGGCACTGCGGACTTGTGGGACAAACTGATTCACTCCTTATGAGGAGATGGCCTTGCCGGCACTTTCTCTTTAAATGTGAAGGCTCTTCTCTTTAAATCTGATACGTCTTTCCTTTAAATGAGTGGGAAGCGATGGTCGGTTCTCACTGCTTGCTTTGCCAACGCAGCTTGCTTACTTTGCCAAGTATTATAGGATACTTTGCCATTTATTATTGGATACTTGGGCATTTATCCTATAATACTGTCTTTTCCTGATTTCACTAGACACTTTTTGTTTTTATAAACTAAGTCAGTTGACACTCTTGTGATAGTGGTACTATATGAGTAGACACTTCGGCTCAAGTAGTGCTGTGCATTAAACGGAGGTTGTCTGTGTCCTGCTTTGTAAAGACGCTCTTGGCTTCGCCAAAGAGAGACTTTGCGCCCGTCAAGACCGTCTTTACAAATGCAAAGTAGGCTCCTTCTTATCTGCTTTCACGCCTTCACGCCCTTCCAACTCGCTGGATTTTAATGAGATAATGTGAAAGATGCATCCTTCACGGAAGTTTCACGCAGACTTCGTGAAGGGAATGCGTGAAAGATGCGCTATGTTTGTTGGTAAAAGCGTTCTGTACGATTTAGCTTATATCTGTACGATTTTAGACATACGCAAGGATGTGCGCATCGTTTTAAGATGTACCGGACAGAAGGTTTGCGTATAACTTGGCGTATATATTTCCGGTTCAAAATGTAGGACGGAAACTATTTTATTGGGAACTTCGCAATATGTTTAAAAACTAATTATCATGAAAACAAAACTGTTGGGATTGGCCCTATTGGGGCTTACGCTTTGCACATCCGCAAAAGCCATTCAAAAACAAATTGTACTGCAATGTACGGATTATAAAAATGAACTGGTTCAAGACAACCGTTCTTTATCGTTGCTTCTTACCGCCTCGCATGATGGAAACGTCATTACCATCTGTTCGGAAAAGACCTTGGAAGAGGTATGTGTTTATGTGGGGGACGCACATGGGAACATCCTGCATACGGAATATGTAGGTACGCTGTCCGGAGATTACACCTTCATCTTGGATGGGCAGCCCAAAGGCACGCTTTGGTTAGTCATCCAAGCGGAGGAAGAAAGTTATGAAGGAACCTTCTCTCTGTAAAACTCTTCTCTGCTATGAAAACGCGATTCTTGTTCTTGGGGACGTTGCTCTTCGTGTTGCTAAGTTGTAGTAATCCGGAAGAAGAAGCCGCTTGGCAAGTGGCAAGGCAGTCGTCGGTCAATCGGACGGAGCTGACGCGTTTCTTGGAGCACTACCAATCGGCGGGTGACAAGGAGAAATACCGGGCGGCTTGTTTCTTGGTGGCTTACATGCCGGGTAAATACTCCTTGGCGGAAGACGGAATGCGCAAGGTGTACGATGTGGACGTGGTTGAGGCGGATTCATTGATTCAGTCGTTGGAATATTCCTTCCGGCTGAAAGCCGAAAGTCCCTATCTGCAAGGCTATACGTTCCGCCAATTCTGTGAGTACGTCTTGCCTTACCGGGTAGCCCACGAACCGTTGGAATATTATTGGAAGTGGGACTGCGCACGGCGTTTCCGCACGGACAGTACGGACATCGTTTCCGCCGCGCGCCACCTCAACGCCCAAGTCCGCTTAGGTATGTCCGCCGATTTTTACGGCGCTCTTCAGAAGTCTTATTCCACGCTGATGCGTGAAGGGTACGGCAAATGCGATGACCGGAGTACGTTGGTGGTCATGGCTTTGCGTGCGGCGGGCATTCCGGCGGCGTTCGAGTTGGTGCCCTACTGGGGGAGCAGCAACAATGCCCATTCGTTTGCCTCGTTGGTTCTGCCGGACGATTCTTCGGTTGCCTTTCAGAACGGTGAAAATACCGCCGAAACCGGCCTCTTGCACCGTAAGACACCGAAAGTCTACCGCAAACGGTACAGCCGTGCTGTCGATGTCGGTGCGGAACGCTTCACACTGCCCGAATTGTTTCGTCCGCAGGACTTGCAGGACGTGACGGACAAGTACCGGATAGGTTTCCGGGACGTGGACTTGGCGGAATCCCCCGTTGACGCACCGCTCTACTTGTCCGTCTTTTCTCCGGGCGGATGGGTACCCGTGGCATACAGCAGCAACGGGGCTTTTCCCCGGATGGGGACTGGACGATTGCCGGAGGACATAGAGGAAGCCGTTGGGTTAGGGGACGGCATCCTTTATCTGCCTTCCCGCTACGAGGAGGGCGAAATGCAACCCGTTTCCGCTCCGGTCATTGTTTCCGAAGCGGGTGTCCGGGTGTTGCAGCCCGATACTTCTGTCCGCTGTTCGGTCACGTTGGAGCGGAAGTTCCCGCTCAGCGTACGCATGGTCGGCTTTGCCAACTACATGCGGCAAGGACTTTTCCAAGTGGCCAACCGTCCCGACTTCTCCGATGCCAAGACCATCGTCCGGCTTACCGATACGCCCCTGAGCCGTATGCAACGGGTGCTCATTGAAGATGGCAACACTTACCGCTACGTGCGTTACCTCCGTCCACGGGGTACGTTCAGTATGGCCGAGATGCGTGCCTTGTCGCCCGAAGGAGAAGTCTTGCCTTTCACGCCCATCGCCTGCGATGCCATTGGGCAAACCGTCACTCCTTCAAAGGTATTCGATGCTGATCCGTTGACTTATCTCGAAATCAACGGTGGCATAGACCTTTGGGTGGGGATGGATTTGGGACGGTGTCGGCGTATCGGAGCCATTGAGTTCGCACCCCGCAACGACGACAACGCCGTTTCACCGGGCGATCGGTACGAGCTTTATTATTGGGACAATCGTTGGATAAAGGTAGGCGAACAACAAGCCGAGGATTATTCCCTGACGTTTACCGATGTTCCCGCCCACGCCTTGCTTTGGTTGCGTGATGTTACGAAAGGACGGGAAGAGCGCCCGTTTACTTACGAGGACGGACGGCAAGTTTGGTGGTAAATGGAAATTTAGTTCATTTACAATTTAGCAATTTACGATTTTGTTATATGAACACAGAGACACGGCGACACAGAGATTTTATGACAAACTAAATATTCTTATTATCATGAAGACAACTTTATTTTTGTTGGGAGGCCTGTTTGCGTTGGGAGTGTTTGACGCTACAGCCCAATCGGTAACATCGGCTCAACGCCGCGCTTATCTGATTGAAAATTACAATGTTACTTCGGCACAAGCCGAACAGTATGAAACGGTCTTGGCGGAAATGAAAGAGCAAGACACTCGGTTATGTGACTCACAAGTGTCTTCCCAAGCATTCAAACAAGCACGTAGGTTGCTCATCCGGAATTTCCGTCAGCAGGTTGCGGCTATTTTTCCTAAAGAAGCCTACCGTGTATGGAGGAAAAGCAATCAGGAGATAGATCGTTATAACATTTTAAGTAATGAAAAACTTGTTTCACCAGAACAACTCCGTAATCTATATGCTATAGAGCGGAAATGGTTGGCCGACCGCGATGCTGTGCGTAACGGCAATGAGGCAGAAAACGTAAAACACGAACGAGAAGCTGAATTGCTGAACTCTTTACAGGCGGAAATATTTCGCGCATTAGGTACGGAGTTGGGCGAATGGTATTTCGATGAAAAAGAGTTGCAACAACTTGCCTATCGCAATATGGACAGCTATGGAGCAACCTATCAGGAAGCCCAAAATATTGCCCGCATCGAGACTTCCTACAAGAAGAAACGCAAAGCAGTGTACCAAGAAGACATCAAGTTTGCGCAAAAGGAGGAAAAGCTGTTTGCACTCGATGACCAAAAGGCGGAAGAAGTACGCCGAGCCGTTTCCCAAGAGGTGGCAGACCGCTGGTTTGTCATCACCAAGAACCAGTTGGACTACACGTTGCAGAAAAGGTATGGTTTGGACAAGTCGCAAATCACCAAGTTTAAGACCGCCTACAATGTCTATGCTATTGAAGAATACCGCATACTAGGGGATAAAAAAATGTTGAATGCAGATAAACTGCAACAACTCTCCAATGCCAACCGCCAATTCTGCGAAACGGTGCAGCCGCTTTTCGCCTCGGAAGCCTATACTCGGTGGCAAGGCTGGCGACAATACACGTTTGACCGGAAGATGAAACAAAAAGGATTAATGACCCTGTAAATGAAGAATAATATGAAAAAGGTATATAATATTTCGTTCGTTTTCTTGTTTGTTCTGTGCGCAATACTCTCATGCACGGAGGAATACGATTTCACTGAAATTGCGTCTACAGATGATGAACAAGCTTCTTTGATAGTACAAGAAGCCAAAGAGTTCTTTGCAAACAGTTATTCTGCTTATACACGTTCGGGAGGAAAAGAATTTTCTGGTTATTACCTAAATCCGGGTGATGTTACTCCGATGTGGGAAAATAGCATAATTTCTAAAGATGCAGAGAGAGTTAATGTGGATGTTCCTATTATCAGCCAAAAACGATTCCGTATTATGCGGAGTGAGATTAGAAACGGACAAGCACAAGCTTACAATGCAGCCGTAACTCAGCGAATTGTTGTAAGTAAGAATGTTAATTCAGGTAAAATGTCTCAGTATTTAATGACATTTATTCCAGATAAAAAATTTATGGTCAAGAATAAGGGGAGTGTCAAAGCGAATGTAACAAGTTTGCAAAAGAATTATTTTTCGGGCATGATTATATATTCAGTATATCAAATAAACTATCCGTTTAAGGTTGAAAAATATGAAGATGGTAATAAGGTCTGCTCTATTAATATGCCTATTGAAGTAGGACTTGTTGGCTCTAAGTTTGAAAAAATATTTGGCAGTATGAAAGTGGGTAAATCTTATGTCGTACAAACTCGATCAGAAGGTTTTGAGGATTTTTGGGATTGGTTTGAGGATGAGGTTTTTGATGAAGCAGACGATGGCGATTCTTTTATAGTAGATAATGATGACGAAGATTGGTGGCTGGAAGATCAAGACGGCAATCGTTATGATGTGCCGGACGATTTCATTGAGGAGGATAATGAAAATACAGAGGAAGAGGGTAATGAACCAGCTTTTGATGAAGGGTTTGGTGACCAAACGGGTGACTCTACCGAACCTAAATCCATTAATTTTTATCATGTAATATGCGGCACTTATTTGGGGACAGTGTATCCATCTTCAAAACCGGGAACTAAGACCTTTTATTGTAATACCTGTAGAGAATATGTAACTGTTGAATATTAATTTAAAAAATGTCCTCTGAATAGGAATGATTATGAATGTGCTAAACTCTTTTTTGCTGAATTTCCTATTTTTGTTTGCATGTTCAATAACTTGCTTTCCACAAACAATCCGGAGTGATTCCGTTCCTCGGATGACCTTAGAGGAACTCCCGGATTGGATATTGGAGCACGTGCGGTTTCCCGAAGCAGCCTATGCGTACGGGGTAGCTGGTGTGGAATGTGTTCGTTTAAGCGCGTCTTGGGATGGGAAAGTGTTTATTGCGGCAGACTTGAACACGTTGAATCCAGCTTTCGAAGAGGAAATCAAACGAGTAGTACGTATGGCTCCCCGGTGCGGATATGCAGGAGTATTGCCGGAAAATATCTATAAGACGGTGATGATTGATTTCTATCAGTATGTACCGGACGGACGAAAGGGTGAAATCCGTAGAATCTCTCAGCACATTCCGCCTATCTACCAACGTCCCAAAGGAGGGCAAGAGGCTTTTTTGACCCACCTTTATGACCAATTCGTTGTTCCGGAATCATTGACTACCGGATATACCGATACGGTAACGGTACGATATACGGTAACTGCGGAAGGCGGAACAGACGGAATTTCAGTAGTCAGTAGAAGCTCCTTGATAGCCTATGAACTGGAAAGAGTGATAGGGAAGGTACATTGGGATTACCCGGCTTATGACGCGAACAACCATCCCATCCCCGTGACTTTTCAAACTCGCTTCATCGTGGAAATAGACGACAAGGGTATGAAACAACCTTTCCGAAATGATAAGGATGACGTGTATTGTAATACGAAGACTGTTCCCATGGATTCTACGCTCATTCTGTTAAACCCGGAGAAACGACCTGTGTATAAGAGTGGGAGTAACTTCCGGAGGGATTTAAATAACGAATTGGCATTGAGGGTCAGAAACAAAATCCGTATTACGGGAGGTTTTGTCATAGAACCGGACGGTACGGTAGTTCATATTCTATTACCCGATAGCTTGGATAGTCGCATTGCAGGTTTGCTGAAAAAAACAATCCGCCGCACCCATTGGCAGGCAGGTATGCAGGGCGATGCTCCTGTCCGCACGTATCAATCCATAGATTGTGTGGTAAGGCCTGCGTGGGTAAAGTCGGAAAAGACAGGTTATGAGATTTTTGGAAAATACTACTTGCCGTTTGTAGTCAATCCCCATAAATATTATAATGGATACAGCAGGGGATACATCGACAAAGCCGGCTATAAGCATTATAACCCGTTCGATGTTCAAGGGATTTTTAATTGGAACGTTTATTATCAAAGCATCAATGAATACCGCAAGCAGTATGGGACGGATATAGACAAGGCATCGGATAAATATTTCAATACCTTGGATAGATTGTTTAAGAAATAGAAGTTTGTTTGATGCCAGCTAAAAAAATATACGTTCGATAGGAGATGAAACGAAAGAAACAGATGTAAATGATTTGAACTATGCGAAAGAAGCCCTATCTTTACTTGTTCGTATTGTAAATAGTTTAAAATAAGATGACTATGCGACTATTCCTGTTTTTTATTGCACTGATATGTGCGACAGCCTCTTTTGGGCAAAATTTTGAATATAACACAGTAAAGGATGATATTTTTATATCCTCTACGGATGAGACATACTCCACGAAATGTAAAAAAACAATTGTTTGCCGGTGTATACAAAGATGATTGGTTGGAGATGGTGGGAGATATACCAAAGACTGTATTTACTGCTCAGCAACTTGAAATGGTAAAATCATCAGAGTTGCGGGTTAGATGTTATATTGATTATAGAGGTTATATAGTAAAAGTTACTTTTATGATTTCGAAAGAACTTTTTCAAGAACTCCAAGAAGTGACGTTGAAGAAATTGTACAATGCTTTAAGAGATACTAAGATTAATCTTAATACGGTAAAGAAGGGAAGCCAAGTATTTGGGGAAAATAATTATTTTATTATGGATTGGTGGCTGAATAAATTGATGTAATAGAAAGAATTTATAGCGTTAATGAACAAGTGGGAGAGGAGGCGATATTTGAAGAATAAGAAGTAGAGTTCCACTATGTTGCAAGTTTTAACTTATGGGTGATAAAGATAGTCAATTTGTTATCTTCCGGCACGACATCCTTCTGTTGGCATTCCTCGTTTTGTACCTTTGTCACCGTTATACGCCGATAGACATATCCTCCTTGTGGCGGCTTTCCTTGCTGGCGGGCGTGTATTTGCTGATGCGTTCCGGCTTTCGGTACAGCCGGGTTGTGCTTTTGGGCGGGATAGCTCTTTGGGGAATAGGAGAAGCGGGGCTTGCCTTGCTGCAACACGCCCGTTGGGTGGAAAGCAACCATCCGCTGTTTGAGGTGACAGGAACTTTTGGCAATCCCGCACCGTTGGGCGGATTGTTGGCGTTGAGCATCGTGATAGTCGTGTGGTTGCTTTCCGGCTTCGGGCGGAAAAAGAGGAAATGGGCATTCGGGTTGTTGGCAATTGCCGTTGTCGGATTGTCGTATGTGTTATGGCTGACCCAATCGCGTGCGGCATGGATGGCAATCGTTATGGGACTGTTGTTTTTAGGTTGGCATCAACGGTGGTGGCAAAAGATTCCTTTCCAAAGGAAATCATTCGTCATGGGCATTTGTCTGTTGCTGGGTATTATCGGTTGCGCCGCTTTGTATCAGATGAAGAAGGATTCGGCGGACGGGCGGTTGCTGATAGCCCGAAATACCCTTGCGATGATGGCGGAACGGCCGTTCATCGGGTGGGGAACAGGAGGTTGGGATGCTCGTTATATGCATTGTCAAGCCGATTACTTCACCCGTCATCCGGATTCGCCCTATGCGATGTTGGCGGATGACGTGGGCTATCCGTATAACGAATTCCTTTGGGTAACGGCGGAACAGGGGCTTGTCGGCTTGTTGTTGGCGTTTGGCTTGCTCTGCTCGCTCTACCGGTATAGGAAAGAGTCACGGTCGGGACGGTTGGGAAAAGCCTTGCTGACCGTTTTTGTCACGTTTTCTTTGTTTTCCTATCCGTTGTCGGTGTTCCCTTTGCAAGTGACGCTTGCCGCCTTGCTGGGTTGTATGAAAAGTCGCCCTTTGAAATGTTTCGCTGTGCCAAGAGGAACGCTTCGGATTATGGGTGCCTTGGTCTGTATCTGTCTGATAGGTGTAGGAATCATTTCCTATATGGTTTATGACAAGGTGCGGGCAGGGAAGGAGACTTATAGACTGTATCCTTATTTCCGTTACAATGTGAAGTTAATGGAAAGGTATGTGCCATCTTGCGCCGATGAACCGTTGGATTTCCGTATGGCCTTATTGAAAGATGCGATAGCTCTTGCCCCTACTTGCGGACTGTATTTGGAAATGGGAGACCTTTGCCGGCAGAAGGGAGATTGGATAAAAGCTGAGGAATGTTACGATAAGGCTGCCGCCATGATACCCCATCGACTGACACCAAAATTTAAGTTGTTCGAGTTGTATAGGGAGCAGGGAGACTGTGAAAACGCCTGCCGCATGGCAGAAATAGTAGTAGAGGCTCCAGTCAAGAAAGAAGGGACACGTGTGTTGCGTATGAAAGCGCAGGCTGATGCATTTCTTCAAACGATGGAATATAGGGCTCTTCCGGGAAATGCATAGGTAAATGATTTATGTGCTAATGAGGCTGTACTTAAAATTGGACGGTTTCACCGTCTCCAAATTCGTAAGCGTCCAAAACTGACGTCTTGTGCTTCCGGGTTTGAGTGACTACCTTCGCGCTGTAATCATAAAAAGAAAAGAAGATGTACAGCAGTGAAGATTTCGAGCGGCTCTTCATCCGTTACAAGGGTGAGGCCTATCCGCGTGGCGAGAGCATCCAGACGTTCTGCCACCGCAACAACGTCCCTTATAATTTGTTTGAGAAAT
>CALUIQ010000083.1 GCA_944320735.1 uncultured Bacteroides sp.
TTTGTCTATAGGTAATGGTTTGTTGGCGCGTAGAGTCATTAGGGATGCTTGTCACGTCTCCTTGTGTTGTAAAATAGACATAACTGCGCGACCAGGCGTCATAGAAACGGTACACCCGGCAACCGTCGTGTTCAAAAAGATAGCTGACTGTATAATCAGGATTGTTTTGCGCACTGCTCACCAATATTGGAGAAGCACATGCGGAAAGAACAAACAGCATCAATAAAAGAACCGGAAGAGAACGGAATATCTTTTTCATAACTATTTTGTTTTTTATGGGTCAAATATAAGTGTTTTCTTTTCATTATGAAAGTTATTTCATTATCTTTGTATAATAATAGAGAAAACGATTACAGATTATTAACCCTAAAAAGCAATTGATTATGGCTAAGAGCATCAAAGGTACTCAGACAGAGAAGAATTTGCTGACTTCGTTTGCAGGCGAGTCACAGGCACGTATGCGCTACACTTACTTTGCCAGCGCAGCCAAGAAAGAAGGTTACGAACAAATTGCCGCCATCTTCACCGAGACGGCCGACCAGGAGAAAGAGCACGCCAAACGTATGTTCAAGTGGCTGGAAGGCGGCACGGTAGAGATTACCGCCAGCTATCCTGCAGGCGTCATCGGCACTACATTGGAGAACCTGCAAGCCGCAGCCGCCGGTGAAAACGAAGAGTGGACAAAAGACTATCCCCACTTTGCCGACGTGGCCGACGAAGAAGGCTTCCCCGAAATCGCCCTTATGTACCGCAACATCGCCATTGCCGAGAAAGGACACGAAGAGCGTTACCGCGCTTTCATCAGCAACATCGAGAACGCCAAGGTGTTTGCCAAGGACGGTGAAGTAGTATGGCAATGCCGCAACTGCGGTTTCATCCACGTAGGCAAAGAAGCTCCGGAGACTTGCCCCGCCTGCCTCCACCCGCAAGCCTACTTCGAGGTGAAGAAAGAGAACTGGTAAACAACGGTTTTTGCCGATACATATTAAGAAGAGTGCCAAGAGACTTACGCCAAGTCCTTGGCACTTTCTTTTAAGCAAGCTGCGTTGGCAAAGTAAGCAAGCTGTCTTGGGCATTTCAGCAAGCTGTCTTGGCAAAGTATCCAATAATACTTAGACAAGCAACCAATGATTACCTATTTCCGTTATAAAACCGAGCCGCTGTTTTAACACGAAAGTTTACGTATGCAGCTAACTTAAAAATGGATTGAAATATTTAGTATCTTTGTGCATTCACTTAAAAGAAAAGACTTATGGCAAATTTAAAATTATGGTTAAGTTGCGGTTTGGGCGGCAGCCTGCTTTCGGTAACCGCTGGCTGCGCCAATCAGGCGGAAGAGAATGGACAATCGCAGAGACCGAACGTGATTTTCATTGTAGCGGATGACTTGGGATACGGGGACATCAGCTGTTACGGGGCAAAGGCTGTATCTACGCCCCACGTAGATAGTTTGGCGGCAACAGGCCTGCGCTTTACCAACGCGCATACGGTGGCGGCAACCAGTACGCCTTCCCGTTATTCTTTGTTTACGGGACATTACAGTTGGCGGCGCGACGATACGGGGATTGCCGCCGGCAATGCGGGTATGATTATCCGTCCGGAACAAACCACCGTAGCCGATATGTTTAAATCTGCCGGCTATACTACCGGTGCCATCGGCAAATGGCATCTGGGCTTGGGGGACAAGGTCGGGAGCCAAGATTGGAATGGGGAAATCACACCCGGGCCGCAAGACATCGGCTTCGATTATTCCTACCTGATGGCAGCCACAGGCGACCGGGTGCCTTGCGTATGGATAGAAAACTGTAAGGTGGCCAATTATGACGCTTCGGCACCAATCCAAGTTTCTTATGACAAACCTTTTCCGGGCGAACCTTTGGGCAAAGACCATCCGGAGTTGCTGACCAAATTGAAACCGTCCCTCAACCACGGACACAACCAGGCCATCGTGAACGGTATATCCCGCATTGGCTATATGAAAGGCGGGGGAAAAGCGTTGTGGAAAGACGAAGACATAGCGGACACCATCGCCGCAAAGGCTGTGCAGTTTATTGAACGGCATAAAGAGACACCTTTCTTTCTCTATGTCGGCACGAACGACATCCACGTTCCGCGTTATCCGAACGCCCGTTTTGTAGGGAAAAGCGGTATGGGATATCGGGGAGACGCCATTTTGCAGTTCGATTGGACGGTAGGCAAGATAATGGACGCGCTGAAAGAACAAGGGTTGAGCGAGAACACTTTAGTGATTCTTACCAGCGACAACGGCCCTGTGGTGGACGACGGTTATCAAGACCAAGCGGTGGAACTGCTGGGCGACCACAAGCCTTGGGGAGAGATGCGCGGCGGTAAGTACAGCAACTTTGAAGCCGGGACACGTGTGCCTTTCATCGTGAACTGGCCGTTGAAGGTAAAGCCCGGGCAGTCGGACGCCTTGATGTCCCAGATAGACTTGTTCGCTTCCTTGGCGTCTTTGGTCGACCAGCCTATCGCCAAGGGCACAGCTCCGGATAGCCGCAACCATTTGCCTGCCCTGCTCGGACAAGACTCCAAAGGACGCGATTACGTCATCGAGTCGGCAGGTTCCCTCTCGATATCGGACGGTGAATGGAAATACATTGTTCCCAACAAACTGAGCAGCTATAACAAACTGACCCGCACCGAACTGGGTAATTCGCCTCAAGAACAGTTGTACAACGTGCGCAAGGACATTGGCGAACAACAGAACGTAGCCGCCGATTACCCGGAGGAGGTAAAACGCCTGAAAGCCCTCTTGGAACAGGAACAGGCGAAAGGCATACCTATGAAAAAGCTGACGCCTGCCAAGAAGCAGTAAAAAGGCTCAAGAACGAAGCGACAAAAAGACACATACTTTCTGACTACGTCACTTATGAGTAAAGATAATCGTTATTTCATAATCCCAACAGCACTGTTTTCCTTATCGTGCTGTTGGGGTTCAGCCATCCAGGCACAGGAAAGACCCAACATTCTGTTCCTGATGGCCGATGACTTGCGCCCGGAGCTGGGTTGCTATGGCGTGGAAGAAATAAAGACGCCTAACATAGACCGTCTGGCCTCGGGGGGAGTGGTTTTCCAAAACGCTTATTGCAACATTCCGGTGAGTGGGGCTTCACGTGCCAGCCTGTTGACCGGGGTCTATCCCCACTATCCGGAACGCTTTATCAGTTTCTCCGCACGTGCCAGCAAGGATTGCCCGGACGCCATCCCTTTGTCCGGTTGGTTTACCCGCAACGGTTATCACACGATATCCATCGGGAAAGTGTTCCATCACATCGAAGACCATGCCGACTCGTGGAGCGAACCGCCTTACCGCACTTTCCCGGAAGGCTATGATGTCTACTGGGCTGAATACAACCGATGGGAACTGTGGATGAACAGCGAATCCGGCAAGCACATCAATCCCAAGAGCAAGCGCGGACCGTTCTGCGAATGGGCTGAGGTGCCTGATACGGCTTACGATGACGGGAAGCTCGCCCAGCGTGTCATCCGCGACTTAAAGAGGCTGAAGGAAAAAGGGGAGCCCTTCTTTTTGGCTTGTGGCTTCTGGAAACCGCATCTGCCATTCAATGCGCCCAAGAAATATTGGGACTTGTACCAACGGGACGAAATACCGCTTGCCTCCAACCGCTTCCGCCCGGAAGGTTTGCCCAAGGCGGTGCGGAACTCCGGAGAAATCAATGCGTATGCCTGCGTAGGCAGTCCGGTAGATACCGTTTTCCAACGTAAGGTAAAGCACGGCTATTACGCTTGCGTGAGCTACGTGGATGCCCAAATAGGCAAAATATTGGACGCATTGGATTCATTGGGCTTGGCCGATAATACCATCGTGATATTGTTGGGCGACCACGGTTGGAACTTGGGCGAACACAACTTCATCGGTAAGCATAATCTGATGGACAATTCCACTCACGTCCCCCTCATCATCCGCGTACCGGGTATGGAGAAAGGCGTCTGCCGTTCTATGGTGGAGTTTGTGGACGTATACCCCACGTTATGTGAGCTTTGCGGCCTGTCCAAGCCCAAGAACCAATTGGACGGAAAAAGCTTTGCCCCAGTATTCCAAGACTTGCAGACTCCCACCAAACCATACGTCTATATTCAATGGGAAGGGGCGGACAACGCTGTAGACCCGCGCTTCAGCTATGCGCATTGGCTAAAGGATGGAGTACGCAAGACCCATATGCTGTTTGACCACGAAATTGACCCGGGCGAAAATAAGAACCGGGTAGAAGAGGCACAATACAAGGGTACGGTAGAATCTATGTCCGACTGGCTGCGGAACAAGCGGTCGATATGGGATAAATGAGAAAGTGCCAAGAGACTTGCGCAAAGTCCTTGGCACTTTCTTTTTTCACCTTGTCTGAATCACATTGAACTCATAAATGGAAGGGGGCAGGGATGAATCCAATACTTTTAGGCGAACTTTCTCTGCCCGGTACGTACGCGGAAAGCGGATAACCTTGCAGTCGCCCATCGGTTCGTCCGATATGTAGATACATTCCCAATGCTCATCCAACCATGCGTCGATGCGATAGGAACGGATGCGGTTGATACGTTTGTTTGAAAAACCATCCGCCCCTTGCTCTACATCACAATACTCAAAAATCGTGATTTTGTCAAAAGCTTCTTCTTTATTCAGCGGAACAATTAATTCTGCCTGCTTCTCCGCCGCTGCCCAACGGGTCTGCATACCTCCGTCTACGGCCCAATGCGCCCCATACAGATTGTCATTCTTTTCATATACGGATGACGCCGTAGCGGCCGCGCCCAATGAGATTATTTTCCCGCCATGGGGTAAGGGTTTATCCGGCTGTATGTGCAGTCGGTCACGATTGAGGGCGATTATCGCATTGGCTTCATTTTCGCGGATACGACCCGACTGGTCCGGAGCCACATTGACGACCAGCGTATTGCCGTTCGTTGTACACCAATAGAACAGCTCCTCTAATTCGTCAAGGTGACGCACCGTCTTAGGCTGTTCTTTCTGAAACCAGTTCCAATCTTTACTGATACATACGGTGTGCTCAAAGGGCAAGTAATAAGACTTTCCTTTATGCAAGTATTGCTTCTTGTCGAGGCGATGGGCAATCTTCGGATCCCACAAGCGGAAATCTGTCGGGAAATACTGTAAGTGATATTGGTTATCCACAATCATCGAATCCGGAAGGATGTGCTTACGGCTACCTTCCTTGTCTACAACCGTATGGTTCACGCCTATGGCGCAATCCGGTTGCATTTTCTTCACCTCCGCATAAACTCTTGGCAAGTCCCAATCAACGACAGGTTTGTCCCATCCACCGTCAAACCAAAGTTCGCAGATAGGTCCGTATGAGGTGAAAAGTTCACGAAGTTGGTTGATCATATAATCCACGTAATTGCTGAAATCTTTGCCGCGATACGTAGGTTCGTGACGATCCCACAATGAATAATAGATACCGAACTGAAGCCCGTACTTTCGGCAGGCATCCGATACAGCCTTTACGACATCTGTCTTAATCGGTGAAGAAGCCACATCGTAATCAGTGTATTGGCTGTCCCACAGGCAGAAACCATCGTGGTGTTTGGTTACCAACAGTACATAGCGGAAACCGGCGTCACGTGCCACTCTTACCCATTGGTCGCAATCCAACCGCGTAGGGTTGTATTTTTCTACCGGAACGGTTCCATCGGACCATTCATCGCCGGAGAACGTTTTGACTCCAAAGTGTATGAACATACCGTATCCGCGATCCATCAGCTTGAGCTGTGTATCATTCGGCTTATTATCGGGGGTAATGGGCTGGGCAAATGCCGTGATTGTACCAACGGTCATTCCCAAACCTATTGCCATTCGTGTCAGGGTATCGGTCGCCTGGCGGCAAATCTTCTGTATAAAAAATAAAGCGTTCATTTCTTCTATATTTACAGTTAATTATTCCCCCAATCTATAGCTGGTGTATTTCCCATTTCTAGTTCTAATACGCCACCATGCATTATATCTTCGTAATCCAAGTGACATCTGTTGTATACTTTGCCATTCAACCGAGCCGACTGAATATAAATATTAGAATCGGAATTGTTATGTACTTTGATACGGAATGTCCGATTCTCTCCAACTTTGATATTTATCTCGTTGAATACCGGGCTGGTAATTTCGTAACGGGTTTCGCCCGGACACACCGGATGCAGTCCACATGCCGAAAGCACATACCAGGCAGACATTTGTCCCACATCCTCGTTGCCGACCAATCCTGCCACTTTGTTATGGTAAGCATTGGCGCAAATAAAGCGAGTCCAATATTGGGTTTTCCAAGGCTGGCCAAGGCGGTTATACAGGTAAGGCACGTGGTGTACCGGTTCATTGGCATGATTATAATAAAGGTTCCATAGGAAATCTGCCGGTGTTTTAGCAAACATGGAGTCGAGATCGGCAATAACTTGTTCTCTGCCTCCCATCAGTTCCACCATGCCCGGAATGTCGTGAGGAACAAACCAACCTTGTTGCAATTCATTGCTCTCCGTGCAACCATAACCTTCATGCAGCTTGCCTTTAGCGGGCCAATCAGCAAAACCACCATCTTTTTTACGAGGACGGAAACTGTGTTTTTCCGCGTCATAAATGTTCTTATAAGACATCGAAAGCCGAGTATAATGTTCCGCATCCGACTGTTTCCCCAATGCTTTAGCCATTTGTGCCATGCACCATTCGGTATAAGCGTATTCCAACGTTTGAGAGATGCTTCCCGGCGCATAGCCGTAGCGGCTATTGCCATATAATTGCGAGGTTGTGTCGGCATAGGCGTATGCTTGTTCCATATCCACCGTACAGATGCCTTTGGCGTATGCGTCTGCCAATACTGAAATAGCGGGATTACCCACCATACAACCGGTGTAAGCGTTCATCAGTTCCCAACGGTCGTAATAATGGCGTCCGCTTTCCTCGGCCATGGTGGTAAGCGAATGCAGCATATCGTCTACTACAGTCGGATTAATAATGGTTTGCAAGGGCATCTGGCTGCGGAACACGTCCCAACCGCTGAATATGGTGCGTTTGACAAACTTCGACGTGTGATGCACATGACCATCCGCACCCATGTAACAGCCATCTACATCCGTATACATGCGCGGGTCAATCAAGGTGTGGTACAATGCGGTATAGAATACATGCTTTTGTTCGTCGGTTCCTCCTATAACTTGTATCTTGCTCAAAGCCTCATTCCATTGTTCCACCGCTTGCCGACGCACCCCCTCAAAATCCCATCCGGGAAGTTCCGCTTCCAGGTTCTTCCGGGCGCCTTCTTCGCTCACAAAGGAAATGCCTGCCTTGAAAAGCACTTCTTCATCCGCTTCTGTCTCAAATTCGCTAAAGAAGCCGATGTGTTTCCCTTCGTGGTTCTGCACGCCATACTTTACCTTTGCGCGGGAGGTCAAGTCTTGAAATTCGCTGCTTTGCACGAACTCCCGCTTGCGTACCGTGCCGTCAGGAATGGCCACAGCCCACACGCCATACTTTTTCAACGGTTTGGAGAATTGGGCGTAAAAGTAAACCGTATACCGGGCATTTCCTTTGCCGTTTCCCCATCCTCCTCCGTCGGGGGTGCATTCCATGTGTCCGGCTATCGTGCAACTGTCTACGACTTTTACAGACTGGTAGGTAGACGTACCTCCTACACGGCGCGCCAAGTCTATCTGTATACGCGACAGGTTACTTGAGGGATAGGTAAAACGCAACATACCGCTATGGGGAGCTGCCGTAGCCTCTGCCAAAATGTCGTAATCGGTCAACTTTACTCCATAATATCCCGCACTTGCTTTCTCAGAATTTTTATCGTAGACGGAACGGTATCCTTCTATACCGTTTTCTTTACCCGAGTTGGTTTTCAGTTCACCGGTTGTTGGCATAACCAACAAATTGCCCAGGTCTCCATACCACCCGATGCCGCTCATCTGCGTAAAAGCAAAGCCCTCGATGGTGCGATGCTCGTAGCTATATCCCGGACCATTGTCGCCTCCGGTAATTGTATTTGGGCTGACTTGCACAACTCCAAAAGGAGTAGTCGCTCCCGGGAAAGTTTTTCCCAATCCGTGGAAAGCACCAGCAAGGTCTATATTGGTGCTTGCACCGATAAAAGGATTCACGTATTCAGCGGCATCCGACAATTTACTCTGCTCAGAAGACGTGGACGTACATGAAGCATAACTGCCCACCGCAAGAAGCAATGCCAAACGGGCGCATCGTTTCACCGTATGACTAATGGTTTGATGTTTCATTTGTGTATCTTTAAAAGTTGATGATGTAGCTTTAATCAATCTTGGGTTTCAGTTCCTTCCCGTTTATATCAATGGGGTACAATGCCCCTTCCGCTTCCAGTTCCTGTGCCATGGCGCGTGCCATCTCTATCACACGCTTGGGTTGAGTGGTCGCCAAGTTGTGGATTTCGATGGGATCTTTTTTCAAATTATACAGCTCGTAAACAGGGTAATCCGGGCGTTCGGGGTTGTAATAATAGATGAGCTTCCAATCTCCATCGCGATAGGTCGTGAAATAACTTCCGCGGTGTTGATGGGGGAAGTGCATCAAGAACCGCTCCGGACGGTTTTCGTTCTTCAATCCTTTGAGTTGGGGAGTCAGGTCTACGCCATCTATCGTGTGATTGGCAGGCAAAGCGGTTCCCGCTACCGACAAAAGAGTAGGATAAATATCCATGATGGTACCCATCTGCCGCTGGATGACTCCTGCCTGTATGGGAAGATTCTTTTGGAAGGAGTTCCTTCCATCGGGCTTCGCCCAACAAGCGATGAACGGGACACGCACCCCTCCTTCATACTCACTACCCTTCTTCCCGCGTAGCGGAGCTGAAGACGTATGCCCTTTCTCATCGCCTAACGGAGCGTCGGAGCCATTGTCGCCAAGGAAGAGAATCAAGGTGTTCTCGGCAATGCCGATTTCTTCCAGATGGTCCATGAGGTCGCCTAACGATTTGTCCATCCCCTCAATAAGAGTGGCGAAAGCTTTCGCCTGCTTCGACTTGTCCGGGTCAGTGTAGTTCCCGATGAAACGGCGGTCGGTTTCAAAAGGAGCATGAACGGCATAATGAGCCAAGTATAGGAAGAACGGTTTCCTTTCGTCCACGGCCTTGTCTATCTGTTCTATCGCCTCAAAGGTCAGCGCGTCACTGAGGAAGGTATTGGTGCGATGGTATTTCTCCAATCCGGGCACGGCACGCGCCTTTTGTCCCTTGATGTGCCCGTAGCCATATTCTCCGTAGTAGCTGCCCGGATGCCCGATGGAAGAACCGGCTATACTGACATCAAAGCCGGCATGAACGGGATTCTCCGTTTCGCCTCCCTTGGGAGCAAAGTGAGCCTTGCCTATCTGGATGGTCTTGTATCCGGCTTGCCGCAACACGCGCGGCAGTGTAGGAGTCTGGGCAGAGATGCCTTGCCAATTCCATTCTTCCGGACCATACGTGTTGCGGTTGTTGTTCTCAGCGTTTATCCAGTTGGTAGTCCGGTGGCGTGCCGCGTTTTGCCCGGTCATCAAGGAAACCCGCGATGGAGAGCTTACGCTTTGGGCATAGAAAGTAGAGAAGCGAATGCCTTGCCGGGCCATCCGTTCCATGTTGGGAGTGTGATACCAATCGTTCAACGGATACCGAACCTCGTTCCCGTTCTCGTCACACAGGAAAGGTAACGAGGTGTCCATCAATCCCATGTCATCTACTAAAAATACAACGATGTTGGGATGTTCTTGCGCTTGCGCCACAATAGATTGCCCTGCCACTAAGGCGAGCGATGCCATGATTTTAGTCTTCATTGTGTGAATGATGATTTAGTGTTTTGTTTATTTCTCGTTATTTTTCAACCACATAAGAAACGGATTTTCCTAACCATTCCCCTTGCGGCATTTCACAAGCGATGTTCTTTCCATTCAGCTTCACCTCAATAACTTTGCAGTCCTTATTCATGCAGGCGTCAGTTATAGAGAGTACCGTTTCTTTGCCTTTCTGTTCAATGAGCAGGGCACAGGGAGCCGATACGGAAAGTGAAATTCCCTTGGCTTGTAAGGAGGCTTCCGGATTGTAAAACACGACCCCTGTCACGTCCTTGTCTACAGATTGCACGGCTTGTATCAAGGTGTCATTGCGCAATACTTGGAAGGGATATTCTTTGTCCGGCAATCCTTGCCCTGCATAAACGGCATAACCATACGTGTCGTTCACCGGATGTTGCCCATGGTCTATCCACATACGGAAAATGTCTACTTTGTCCGGCAGATTCCGAACACTTTTGTTCGACGGATTCATTTTCATCCAATTGGTAGGTTTCGTCTCGCAGACATAATGCGTGTTGCCGGTATACTGGGGGAATACGGAATAGGCGAACTTGCCTTGTTGAATAATCCAATCAATGCCTTTCCCTTTATACCGATAGACACTGTCCGTATGTTCAGTCTGTTCAATCGTGGTGCGAATAGTTCCCGGTACATTCGGAGTGAGGTTGGTAATGCCTGCCCCTAATGCAACCAAATAATCGCCCATCATAAAATAGGACTTATAAGCCTTTACGCCATACAACACATCGTCTTTGCGGTCGCTATCTCCTCGGTCGTTTACATCTTTTTTATCAGATGCATTCATCTTCTCGAAAATATAGCCGGCTACCGCATTTTCATCTCCGGACGTAGCAGCCGCGGCAAAATTGTGCTTGCTACAATATCCTCGCCAATTGGTCACCGGACGCAGGCGTTCCATTCCTTCACGGGCTGTCACTCCGGGATAGGCCGTTACGTCATAGGCACCAAAGGCTTTCTTGTATTCATTGCCCGTTTTCTGGAACAATGTGCCACCATCCGTCACATAATAGTTGTAGGCATCGGCAAACGTGTGGGCACTTTCCAACCCGTCGCAACGGACGGAAGCCATATTTACAATGATATGGTAATCATCGTTCTTCTTCACCAGATCATCGTTGTTGAAGAACCAACGGGTACCGTTGTAGACGGGATAATCTTCCATCCGGATTTCATTCTTCCGCGTTTCGGCATACAATTGCTCCAATTCAGCCAACTCTTTTTCCGTAAAAGAGGAACGCCAGTCGCCCAGCAACGATTTCAGCATCCCTTGGTAACGGATGGCTGCCTGTTCCGGTTTGTAGACCATAGAATAGCGATCCAAGCAGGGGAGAATGTATCCTTTGTAATAATAGAAGTTACTGCCCCGGAAATAATTCATCAAGGCATCCACATTCTCCCGGCTCAATTGCCGTTTCCACGGAGTGTCTTTCATCAGGCTCAACATATTCAGCGCGTTCAGTGCCCCGTCTATAGGATATCCCCAGACCAGACATTGTTTACCGTGCCCCCACCCGGCTCCATCAGCAGTAAAACCTTCCGTCCAAAAAGCATTCTCGTATGTGTTTTGCGAAGTCGCGGTAAGTGCATTTTGACAAATATCCATCAATAAATCTACCATAGGTATGGAACGATACATCATGGCAACAGGTAATAACGAACGATACCCTAAAGCATTGCCGCCTACCCACCAGACATGGTTGCGGAAACGGGGAATGGAAACTACGTTCTCGTCCGTGCCATCGTACCTTAACGGTTGCGTCCAAGCCTGCAAGGCGACGGTTTTCAGCATATCGCAGGCTTTTTTCAGCCATTCATCCTTATTAGTGCCGCTTTCCGAAGCGTCCATTTGCGGCAACGCGCAGAAATAGATGTTGACGGCGGCTGTAGGGATGGCAAAACAAGAAGAATGGAAACGGCTGTTATTGTTTGGGCGTGCAATTTCCAACTGCCCGTAATGCACAATCGCCTTTAGGCAACGGTTCCAAGTATCCTTGTCTCTGTCCCAAGACAACTTCCCGGTTTTAAAAGCCTCAGTAATACGCCATACGCGGTCATAAGCTTCCGTAATGGGGCCACCGCTGTCCGCTTGATTGCCTTTGTTGATTTTACCCACATTGGAATCTTGCAAATCGCTAAAAGTACCGTCAGCTTGCAACAGGGTTATGTCTTTCTGAAAATCTTGTTGCTTACCTTTGCGCCCGCGATACCCATTCCTCGCAAAATAATCTCTCATTTGCTCTATGGCAGCCTTCTTTTCCGGGTTGTTTACAGCTTGCGCTTCTTCATAGTAACGTTGATAATTATGGATGGCCCATTCAGCTTCTTTGTTTTGCGAACAAGCTGTGAGCACGCCTATGGTTAATAGTATCCATGCAATGTGAAATCTCTTTTTCATAAATAAGTGTACAAAATTAATTGATAATTTATCTGTTAAATTAAGAATGATGAATTAAGAATGAAGAATGAAAAATTAGTTTAGTGAAGAAGGTTGCAGAACTCTCCTCCTTCCGGAAGGAGGAGTCCCCGTAGGGGGAGGTGGTAGGAGAAATATGCCGCGTAAGCGACTCCTATTCTTATCATTATATTAAATAGGTCAAACCATACTTTTCCTACCGCCCCGCCCGTTGGGCACCCCTCCTTCCGGAAGGAGGGGAGTTGATTTCTGTAATTCTTCATTCATCATTCTTCGTTTAATAACTAAATTCCCATTTATCGTATAAACTAAATATGATTAGTTACTTAATAGGTTATTTTATCCGAATATTTTTTCTCTTTCGCCCATTTGTCTTCCGACACCTTCAGCCAGTTGCCTAATTCTGTTTTCAGCAGGTTAACGTCTGACGCCGGAATATCTTCCAATCGGATGGGGTTCATCTGATAAGGATCCTTCAGATTGTCGAACAATAAATAATTGCCATCTTTTTGAACCAAGTAAGTGTAGCGATCGGTGCGGACTCCTTTCTCCTTCACCATAAAAAAGAAAGCGGACAACGGTCGGGCCATCCGGCTATAATCACCTTTCAGCACCCCGTCCGAATAATCCTTGCCCATAACCGTAGAGGGCAATTCATCCGACAACCCCATCATCCCTAATACGGTGGGCATAATGTCAGTAGAGCCCAATAACAGGTCGTTGAGCCGGGGCTGGATTTTTCCTGGCCAGCGAATCACAAAAGGTGTCAGAAAACTCTCGTCATAAATCATACTCTTCCCCATACGTCCTTGGCTGCCCATCATTTCCCCGTGGTCTGAGGCAAATATCAGGATGGTATTGTCCGCCAACCCTTCTTTCTCCAAAGTATCCAATACCCGGCCTATCTCACGGTCGACAGCGGTAACCAAGGAGAAATAGATTTTCGCGTTGAGGGTCAACCGTTGCAAGCTCTTTACAGCAGTACCTTCTCCATATTTAATATTGGGACGCAAGAGGAGTTCCTCGCTCGACAAATCTTTATAATACGTATTGTACACATCTTCCGGGCAATCGGACAGTTTATTATAAGGCGGATGGGGCGGGTTGATAGACCAAAACAGGCTGAAAGGTTTGGACGCGTCACGCTGCCCGTCCTTGTTCTCTATATAATCAATGATGATATCAGCTTCCACTTCCGTAGTGAACCGATGAGGGCGATAGGCTTCCCCGTCTTTCTTTCCACCCACCAATTCCGGCCGATTGGAGTAAGCGACTGCATTGAAATGGGAGTCATTCAACTGCTGGAACCAGAATTTATTACTCTTTCGTCCTCTTCCTTCAGGAATATATGTGTCGAAGAAGTTGACATAATGTCCGCCGGGAGCTTCAGCAGAACCTACATAGCTACCCGTTTTGTCGAACAAGGGTTCTGTACGAATCCAATGCGTTTTCCCGATATAAGCCGTTTCATAACCGGCCTCAGCCAATACATCGGTGAAGCAGACCAGACTGTCCGGAACGCCTTGTGTTCTGCCTTTGTAACAGTTCATATCTACATTATTCCTGCTTGGGAACGCACCTGTTATCAGCATGGCGCGGTGAGGACTGCTGATGGGGCAGGTGCTGCACACCTGTGTAAAGACCATTCCCTGCTTGGCCAACCTATCTAAATTGGGTGTATGAACCGGATCGCCTACCGTATTTATCGCATTACGAAATGCGGGGTCATTCCACAAGCTTAATGCATACAGGCGATATTGGTCGGGAAAGATGTAAACCAAGTTGGGACGCTGCTCTTGTCCCATCGCTCCGGCGGCGGTCCCCGCCAAGAGCGTTAGTGATGTTAGCAATTTCGTTCTCATTTTATGTATATGTATTAGATTAAATCTTTATTTCTCTCTTTGCTTCAAATATTTCTTCATGTCCCAAGGATTCTTGAAGCGGATGGGACGGTTGTTCATCAAGTCGCGGTGTACTTCCAAGGTCACCTTGTCCCAGTCCGTCCCTTCGGTCCATAAAGGTTTCACAAGCCCTTCCTCCCAATGCTCAAGCTCTTTGCGCAGGTGTTTCTGTTGCCTCTTATGTTGTTTACAAAGGTCAACCACCTCTTGTTGGTCTTGAGACAGGTCGTACAAACGTTCTCCCACACCTTTCACTCGGATTAATTTGTAGTCACCGATGCGCACGGCAGCCATTTGATCTTTGCGCCAAAAGAGTTTTTCGTGCGGGTCGCCTACCCGTTCTTGCGTGAAGTAAGGGAGCAGGTTGACGCCGTCCAACGGTTGAGACAGAGTGTCTATCTGAATCCCGGCAGCAGAGGCGGCCGTGGCGAAAATATCCAACGAGGAAGTAAGCCCGTCAAACCGGATGCCTTCTTTCAAGTGATTCTTCCAAACCACGAAGAAAGGCACGCGGATGCCACCTTCGTATTTATTTCCTTTGAAACCTTTTAGGGGATAAGTGCAAGATTGGTTGTCGTGGGCACCTCCGTTATCGCTCAAAAAGAAAATAAGCGTGTTGTCCATCAGTCCGGACGTTTCCAAATAGTGAACGACTTTCCCTATGGCCCGGTCTACCGCCCAAGTCATGGCGGCCAATAACCGACGGGGATGGTTGGGGAAACGCGCCAAGTCGGCCTCCGTTGCTTGCAAGGGCGTATGTACGGCATTGAAAGCCAGATACATCATAAAAGGCTTGTCGTTTTGTCGCAGGAAGTTGATGGCACCGTCGGCCAATACATCCGTCAGATAGCCGTCAAACTTTTGCTGAACACCGTTCAATTGCAGGTTCCGCACGCTCCCCGGTTTGTCATCCCTGTCCGGTTCATAAAAATAGTGCCGCCCTCCGGCAATGAAGCCATAGAAATAGTCGAAGCCACGGCGGTTGGGATGGTATTCGGGCGCATTCCCTTGATGCCACTTCCCGATGCAGGCGGTGGCGTATCCTTGTTGCCGGAATACATCGCCGATGGTTTGTACGTTCAAGTCCAATCCCAACGTATCGCCCAAATTGCATTCGTATCCGAAGCGTTGTTGATAACGTCCCGAAAGGATGCCTGCCCGTGAGGGGCCGCTTACGCTGGCCGAAACATATGCGTTGGTCAATTGAATGCCTTGAGCGCACAGGTGGTCGATGTGGGGCGAACGGATATCCTTGCTTCCCATAAAACCAAAATCATTATAACCGGCATCGTCCAGCAGGATGATGAGCACATTGGGGCGTCCTTCTGTCGTATGGACTTCCGCTCCTTGCGAAGCTAACGTTGTGGCAGCCAATAAGCCACCCAGCGAAACATACATTTTACGATTCATAGTAGGATGTTTATATTGTTAAGTAAGTGTACAGATTTAATTGACATCATTTTCAGGAGTTAAGAAGTTAAGGAGTTATCACTCCGCTTCGCTCCGTTAGGAGTTAAGCCAATAGACAGGCTTATCATATACGCTAAAACTATCGGCTCAACTCCTTAATTTCTTAACTCCTTAACTCCTGATATAGTATAAACTAAATATGATTAATTACTTATTGCATACAAAAGTAATGCAAAGAAACGATTTAGAAGGGGATATTTTGTCCTTATTAAGGGGGATAAGAGTACTTTTTAGAACGCAGGAGATAATTTGCCGGGGGGTTGAAACTCCGCTTTATGGTAAAACACAGTTCCAAACGGAAACATCCTTTCTCCTCCAGTCGCTTCAAAAGCACGGCAATGCCCGCTTCTCTGATTTCAGGAAGAAAGACCTTGCACTATTTTCGCAAGGTCTCTTTTTCCTCTTCATCTTCCACTTGTTTATAAAATATAGACAAATACCATTCTATCCGAATAACAACTTTTAGCGGATATTCTCATTACAAATATGATATTCTATCTTACAGCTGCCTGCAAGTCCTTTCTTTTTCTTAATGCAGATTATTGGTGTCCGATAAAACTTTACGTTGTCAAAAAAGTGGGACTGTTTCTATTTGGTAGATTCAGTCCCATGTGGTTACTTTGCGGTTATCACACCAAAAAGAAGTAACCATGGACAAAAGTACACATTTTAGCGGACAGCCGCTCTATAGTCAGGTAATAAAATTTATGCGCAAGGACAGAATTCTTCAGTTGAGCCGTGAACATGGCAGTGAGCGCTATGTGAAGCGCTTCGACTGCTGGACCCATTTGGTGGTGATGCTCTATGCCGTGATCATGCGCTTTGACTCCTTGCGCGAAATAACCGCCTTCCTACAGGCAGAAGCCCGCAAGCTGGGTCATTTGGGCATCGGCATAATGCCGTCACACAGCACACTGTCCGATGCCAACTGTCTTTTTTGCATAGAAGGTAGGACATCTTGCCCAAGATGGTCTTTACGATGCTCAAGTCCCTCTTTGCGGACGCAAAGCCCCTCTTTACCACAGCAGAAAGGGCTTTTAACTGTTGAAAGTTTCACGCCTTCACAGCCTTTCAACTTATTGTGTTTAAGTGAGATAGCGTGAAAGATGCATCCTTCACGGAAGTTTCACGCAGGTTCAAACTGTGTTCCAGTACTCCGGACACAACCCGTTTTCAGGCGAGCGAATAACATTTAAACAAAAAGCCGTTCCCATTTAAAGGGACGGGACGTCACATTAAATGAAGAGGGGGAGCTGTTCGGGAGCTCTTATACAAATGGTTCATCCGACAAATCGTCATTCACCTACGTATCTGCCCCAAATAACATACAATTTTATTCTTTGAATTTTTTTCTTTGAATTATTTTTTATAAATTGCAGGCGTAACTAACAATAAATGGTTGAATTATGAAAAAATTAATGTTCGTATGCGCCGCTGCGCTGAGTATGGTAGTGGCCTGCCAGAATGACGAGGGGGTAAACAACAATGTACCGAAAGAGTACAAACCCATTGAACTGACGGAAGCACAAACCCGTATGGCTTCCGAGAGCACGGACTTCGCTTTCCGCTTTTTCCAAACAGCCTGCGAGGTGATAGGGAAAGAAGAACAGAACAAGAATAAACTGATACTGTCGCCCGTCAGTGCCTCGTATGCACTCTCTATGGCCGCTAACGGAGCCGACGGGGCGACACTGACCGAACTAATTGAAACACTTGGCTTTTCCGGTTTCAGCATCGACGAAATCAACGCTTACAACCAAAAATTGGTACAGGAATTGGTGCGGCAAGACAATACGACCCTGCTCAGTATGGCCAACTCATTGTGGATGCTGGATGACTTCCAGGTGCTGGACGCTTACCGGGATGCCTTGAAAAAGAATTATGATGCAGAAGTACGGAGGGAGGAACTGGCCAAAGCCAAAGACGCCATCAACGCTTGGTGTGCCGACAAAACGAACGGATGCATCCCGGAATTTTTGAAAGACACCCCGAGCGGGAAAGTCTTATTGCTGAATGCGCTCTACTTTAAAGGACTGTGGGAAGAACCTTTTGACAAAGGCCTGACCAAGAACGAACTTTTTACCAACGAAGACGGCACGCAAACGGAAGTAGCCATGATGAACGGGCAATCCCGTCACCGGTTTGCACAGAACGACTTGTATGCCACGGTGCGCCTGCCCTACGGTAACGGTGCGTTTGCCTTGCAAGTGATACTCCCGCAGGAAGGTGTGACGTTGGCGCAATGTATCGAAGCATTGGACGGCACAAGCTGGAAAACCTTGCAGGAAAGTATGACGTGGGAAGAAGTGGACGTGAAACTCCCCAAGTTCACCATTGAAGATTACCAAAACAGTTTGGTTAAGGTATTAATGGCTATGAATGTGCAAGAAGCGTTCCGTAATTCAGCCGATTTCAGTAAAATGGCGAATAAGAAATTGGTGATAAGCTCCGTGGATCAATCCGTCTATTTCAAGTTGGATGAAGAAGGAACAGAAGCGGCGGCGGTAACCAGCATTGGGCTTGATTTAGAAGCCCCGGAGTCAAAGCCTTATGAAATCTATGACTTCCACGTAACCCGTCCGTTCCTCTTCCTGTTGACGGAGAAGAGCACGGATAGCGTGCTGTTTATGGGACAGGTTACGGGATTCTAAAAATCGGAATCACGCCGGACGGCACGACCGGGAGGAAGAAACAAGAGAATGTATCCTAAATGCTTAAAACGCAGAGGCACAGAGATTTTATTTCATTGATTTACAACTACATTTTCTCTGTGCCTTTGTGACTTTGTGTTTATTTCCTGATTAGGGGTACCCTCTTGTTAACGCT
>CALUIQ010000084.1 GCA_944320735.1 uncultured Bacteroides sp.
ATGACACAGAAATATCCCGACGGAAGCAAAGTCATCTCTCCGGGTACGGTCATTGTTTCGGCGGGAGGCGAGGTCAGCGATGTAAAGAAGGTGGTTTCGCCAGTCTTAGTCAACGACCCCAAGACAACTATCTACCACATCGACTTCAGTTTCGACACGCTGAAACTGGGCGGTTCGGCCTTCGCGCAATCGCTGGGCAAGGTGGGCGATGAAGTACCTACCGTACAAAATCCCGAATACTTCCGCGATGCGTTCCTGGCCGTACAAGAGCTGGTGAACAAAGGACTCATCCTGGCCGGACACGACATCTCGGCCGGTGGATTGATCACTACGTTGCTGGAAATGTGCTTCTCCAACATGGAGGGCGGTATGGAAATCAGCCTCAACAAGATAAAGGAAGACGACTTGGTGAAGATATTGTTCGCTGAAAATCCGGGTATCGTCATCCAAGTGAGCGACAAGCATAAGCCTGAAGTGAAGAAGATACTCGAAGACGCGGGCATCGGTTACGTGAAACTGGGCAAGCCGACGGACGAACGCCACATCCTTGTGGAGAAAGACGGAGCCACCTATCAGTTTGGTATCGACTATATGCGCGACGTGTGGTACTCCACTTCCTACCTGCTCGACCGCAAGCAGAGTATGAACGGCTGCGCCAAGAAGCGTTTCGAGAACTACAAGATGCAGCCTATGGACCTTGCTTTTATGCCGGGCTTCACGGGCAAGCTCTCGCAATATGGCATCAGCCCCGACCGCCGCACGCCGACCGGCATCCGTGCCGCCATTATCCGCGAGAAAGGTACGAACGGCGAACGTGAGATGGCCTACTCGCTCTACTTGGCCGGCTTCGATGTAAAAGACGTAACCATGACCGACCTCGTAAGCGGACGCGAGACGCTGGAAGACGTGAATATGATTGTCTTCTGCGGCGGATTCTCCAACTCCGACGTATTGGGTTCGGCCAAAGGCTGGGCGGGCGCTTTCCTCTTCAACCCCAAGGCAAAAGAGGCATTGGACAAGTATTATGCTCGTGAGGACACCTTGTCACTGGGCGTATGCAACGGTTGCCAGCTGATGATGGAGCTGAACCTCATCAACCCCACGGACGAGAAGCGCGGACGCATGTTGCACAACGACTCACACAAGTTCGAAAGCCGCTTCTTGGGCGTCATCATCCCGACCAACCGCAGCGTGATGTTCGGTTCGTTGAGCGGAAGCAAGCTGGGCATCTGGGTGGCTCACGGTGAGGGCAAGTTCTCGTTGCCTTACGATGAAGACCATTATAATATAGTAGCCCAATATACGTATGACGAATATCCCGGCAACCCGAACGGTTCGGATTACTCCGTAGCCGGCATCGCCAGTCCGGACGGACGTCACCTGGCCATCATGCCCCACTTGGAGCGCGCCATCTTCCCGTGGCAGAACGCTTACTATCCCGCCGGACGCAAGCACGACGAGGTGACACCATGGATTGAGGCGTTTGTCAACGCACGCAAGTGGATAGAGGAGAAGAAACGCTAAGAGGATGATGAATATCTATTTCAAGTTATTCGCCATCTTCTGCAAAATCGGTATGTTCACCATCGGCGGAGGCTACGCTATGGTGCCCCTGATAGAAGACGAGCTGATTGAGAAACGGAAATGGGTGGCCAAAGAGGACTTCATCGACCTTATGGCCATCGCCCAATCCACTCCCGGCATCTTTGCCGTGAACATTGCCATCTTCATCGGGTACCGGTTGCGCGGTGTACGGGGAAGTATCGCGTCCGCATTGGGAACGATACTTCCCTCGTTCTTTGTCATCTTGGCGGTGGCGCTTTTCTTCCGCAACTTCAAGGACAATCACGTGGTGGAAAGCATCTTCAAGGGCATCCGCCCAGCGGTAGTGGCACTTATCGCCGCTCCCACGTTCAGCATGGCCAAGTCGGCCAAAATCAATAAATACAATGTATGGATTCCCGTTGTGTCAGCCTTGCTCATCTGGTTATTGGGCTTCTCCCCCATCTGGATTATCATCGGAGCGGGCGTAGGAGGATACGTTTGGAATAAACTAAGAACGAAGAAGGAAGAATGAAGAATTTCTTCCTGCCAATACGCCTTCTTCATTCTTCATTCATCATTCTTCATTCAATATGATTTACCTACACTTATTCTACACATTCTTCAAGATTGGCCTATTCGGCTTTGGGGGCGGATATGCTATGCTGTCTATGATACAGGCCGAAGTGGTGACCCGCTATGGCTGGCTCACATCCCAAGAGTTTACGGACATTGTGGCCATCAGCCAAATGACACCCGGACCGATAGGCATCAACTCGGCTACTTACGTGGGCTTCACCGCTACGGGCAACGTATGGGGAGCCATCATTGCCACCTTTGCCGTGGTGCTTCCTTCGTTCATCCTGATGCTTGCCATCAGCCGCTTCTTCCTGAAGTATCAGAAACACCCGGCTGTAGAGGCCGTGTTCAGCGGGTTGCGCCCTGCGGTAGTAGGCTTGTTGGCCTCAGCAGCTCTGGTGTTGATGAACGTGGAGAACTTCGGCTCGCCTGCGGAGGATACCCGGTCGTTCCTCATCAGCGTCCTCATCTTTTTGGTTGTCTTTATCGGCACACGCAAGTACAAGCTCAATCCCATCGGAATGATTGTGGCGTGCGGTGTGGCAGGACTGCTCTTATACTAAAGTTTTACTTTCTTCTTCACCGACTTCGACTCGTTGTGCAGGCGGTCGACGGCAGTCACCACGTAACGCCACTTGGTCTTACCGTCCACGTAAGGCAGCTTGTACCACGGGTCGGCAGTAACGGCCACAATGTGTGACGGGTCGTCAATGTCTACTTTCTCCTTGTCGGCAAAACGATAGACCACGTAGTAAGCCGGACGATCCATTTCTTCCTTGTACTTAGGAGCCGTCCAGAAGAGGATGTAACCGTCTTCCGTCCACACGGGTTTCAGCTTGCGCACCTTACCGGGAGCATCGTCGTCCATAAAGTCGAATACGGGAGGCAGGGCGGGATACTTGTGGTACTCGGCCTTCAGCGCGTCACGGTAACGGCCTACGTTCTTTACCACCGCGTCAGCATACCACTGGCAACTGCCCCCGATGCTTTGGTAAGCACGTTGCAAGGCCATCTTGCGGTAGAGTTGGTTGATGTTGGGGTTCGTGGGATCGGCATTCTGCACGGTGTTCAGCACCGACTGGCCGATAAACAAGGGACGGTTCTCGCTATGCTTGGCCCACCAATCCACCAGTTCGCCATAGTCGGCCACCGGATGGCCTATCTGCCAATAGATTTGGGGGATGTTGTAGTCTATCCAGCCTTCGCGCGCCCACAACAACACGTCGGCATAGAGGTCATCGTAATTCTGCAAGCCTTTCGTACGGCTGCCCAACGGGTCGCTGGACTGGTTGCGGTAGATGCCGAAAGGCGACACTCCGAACTTCACCCAAGGCTTGATGTCGCGCACGGTCTCGTGCACCTTGCGGATGAGTAGGTTGACGTTAGCACGGCGAAAATCGCCTACATTGGCATAGTCGCCTCCCCAACGCGCATAGCTGGCACTATCGTTGAAGGCCACGCCCGGCTTGGGATAAGGATAGAAATAGTCGTCCATATGGATGCCGTCCACGTCGTAACGTTTCACAATATCGGCCACCACCCGGCAAATGAACTCGCGGTTTTGGGGAATGGCAGGGTCGAAGAACAACTGGTTGCCATAGGTGACAAACCAATCGGGATGTACATTATAGATATGGGTAGATGCCAACGGATGGCTGAGCGAAGTCTTTGCCCGATAGGGGTTAATCCAAGCGTGCAACTCCATACAACGCTTGTGGCACTCCTCAATCATAAACTTCAGCGGATCCCAATAAGGCGAAGGAGCTACCCCCTGCTCGCCTGTCAGGTAACGGCTCCACGGCTCCAGCTTCGAGGGATAAAAGGCATCGGCCTCGGGACGCACCTGAAAGATGACGGCGTTGATACCCGCATCGCGCAAAGTGTCCAACTGCCCCGCCAACAGAGCTTTCATCCGCTCCGTGGGCATACCCTTAAATTGTCCGTTCACGGTCTGTATCCACGCGGCGCGGAACTCACGCTTGGGATAACGCTGCTGCCAGAAGTTCTGCGCTTGTACCAACAGGGGGCACGCCAACAGCAAAGCGCACAAAATCCCCGCCCATCTTATTCCAATTTTTCTCATATTGATATAACCTAAATTATCATTCAATCAAACGACTTTTCCCATTAAAAGAGAATCAGTTTCCCATTTAAAGAAAAAGCCTTTCCCATTAAAAGAGAACACTTTTCCCTTTAAATGAGAAAAAGAAGAAGATTATTTTCACTTCAATTGTGATTATTTGGCGCAAATATAACTAAATCTACCTTTATCACGTTCCATCTTACGTATTTTTTTAGTTGCATATTTTTCTATGCCGAAAAAAGCACGTTATTAGAAGTTTTATTGCTACATTTACGGCACGAATAATAAGATATACTTTACTATGAACAAGTCAGTGAAAAAAATATTGAAGATTTCGGGCATCAGCCTGGGCAGTCTTCTCGCCATCCTAACGGTGGTCATCACCATCGTCATCCATTTCATCTTTACCCCTGCCCGACTGACACCGGTGGTAGTGGACATCGCCAACCAAAACCTGAACGCCAAAGTGGACATAGGCAGCGTGGACCTTACTTTTTTCTCTTCTTTCCCCCGCTTCGGGTTGCGGCTGACGGACGGTACGCTGGTGTCCAAAGCCTTGCGTGACACCTCGTGGCTGCGGCGCGACACGCTGCTTATGTTCAGCCGAGCCACTTTAGTAATCAATCCCATCGACTACCTGCGGAAGCAACGGATATCCGTCTACCGACTGACGATAGACAGCGCACGGGTCTACGCCCACATCGATAAGGACGGACGGGCCAACTGGGACATCCTGCCCACTACTGCCAATGAGACGCCAGCCGATACCGTTACTCAAGACACTTCGCGGATAGCCGCCGGCGGGATAGACATCCGCCGACTGGCACTGCGGCACGCTTCGGTCACCTTCGACGACCGACAGGCACGTGTGTTCGCCAATCTATGGGATGCCAACCTGCGGCTACAGGCCCACTTGCACGAAGGATTCTCCTTGCTGCGAATGGACTACAGCAACCGCAACATCCTCTTCTGGCAAGACGGCGAACTGCTTGCCCACCGTATGGCTACACGCTTGCAAACGGACTTGCGCCTCATCCGTAGCCGCCGCACGTTGGAACTGAAAAACGCACTGTTGGACATCAACGGCATCCAACTGGACCTGAAAGGAACGCTGCGACGCGACACAGTGACCCGGGCTGCCGACGTTGACCTGCAATACAGCCTGCACGCACCGTCGCTGGAGACCGTGCTGCGCCTGATTCCCGCCAGCGTGCTGAAAAGAGGAGAAGTCAACGCCCAAGGAGAAGTGACCGTCAACGGCACGCTAAAAGGACTTTACGGCAAAAAGCGTATGCCGCTCGCCACGCTGAAGGTAGGCATCAACCAGGCGTCCGCACAGTACAAAGGTATGCCTTATGGCATCGATGAAATCAGTGCCGACTTCTTTGGGCAAGTGGACCTGATGAAAAAGGAACCTTCGTATGCCGACCTGAAGATATTCCGCTTCCGCGGAGCGCACACCGACATCCTGGCAGACGCCCGCATCGACGACCTGCTGGGCGACCCGGACATCACTTTCCACACAACTTCCCAAATCGACTTTACCGCCCTGTCACAAACGTTTCCCTTGCAGGAAGGAGTCAGTATGGGCGGCAAGATGGATGCCGACCTCAAACTGCGCTGCCGCCTCTCCACGCTGAAGAAGCAGGACATAGGCCGCGTCAAAGCGAGCGGAAAGCTGAATATGGAAGGTATGTTCCTGCGGGACAAGAAAAAAGACTTTGACTTCACGGCCGATGCCTCACTGGCGTTCTTCGGCAACAACGTGTTAGGCGCCAAGGCCACGGTCAAGAACTTGAAGCTGCAATCGCGCCGACTGAACGGGACGTTGCAGGACCTGACGGCCACCATCGGCACGACCAATCCGCAAGATACCACCCGCATCGCCCACGCCAAATGCAACCTAACCTTGAACCGACTGAAAGCATCTATGCCGCTCGACTCCATCGACGCCTATTGCGGAAGGACTACGGCCAGCGTAGAGCTGAAACCAAGCGACCGCAACAAGGAACGCCCTCACATCACCTTCACGCTGAAAGCCGATACCCTCTTCGGGCATATGGGCGACTCGTTGCGGGCTTTCTGCCGTAGCACATCGGGCACCGTCACCCTGCAACCCGGACGACGCAACACCGACAAGCCACAGATTGGCTTAAAGCTTAACGCCGACACCTTGTTCTGCCGTATGGGCAATATGAAGATGGGTATGGACAAAGCGGGCATCGCCGTCACAGCCGACAAACTGCGTGACTCGGTCTGGATACCCAAAGGCATCGTGGGCTTCAACCGTTTATCCGTACGTACCCCTCAGTGCGCCTTGCCCATCCGGCTGCAAAAGACATCGGTCACGGTGGGCAACCGTACCATTACCCTGCGGAACGCTACGATGCGTATCGGACGTTCTGACTTGACGGCCAGCGGAGCTATGTACGACTTATACGGAGCAATGAAGCACCATAAGACGTTGCGTGCCAAGCTGGACTTAACCTCACACAACTTGAACTGCAACCAACTGATACGTTCCTTGTCGTTCCCCACGGACACGTTACAGGCCGAGACGGACACGACAGCCACCGACCTGAAATTGTTCGTCATCCCCAAGAACATCGACTTTGAACTGACCACCAACCTACGTCGCGTGCGCTATGGGAAAATGCTCTTTACCGATGTAAAAGGCGATGTGGACGTACGCAACCAGGCCATCCACCTGAAAGAACTCAGTATGAAAGGTATGGGGGCTACTATGAAGACGACCTTACTCTATCGAGCCGCCCGTCCGCAAGCCGGATACGCAGGCTTCGACTTCAAACTGCACGACGTAAACATCGGGCACCTGGTAGACTTCGTGCCTTCTTTGGACTCTATCGTACCGATGCTCCGTTCGTTCGAGGGAGTAGTCGACTTCAACGTAGCCGCCGCTTCAGCACTCGACTCGTGTTTTAACCTCAAGATACCGTCCTTGCGCTCCGCCATCCACATCAAAGGCGACAGTCTGGTACTGATGGATGGAGAGACCTTTGCCGAAATATCGAAAAAATTCCTCTTCAAGAACAAGGAACGCAACCTGATAGACAGCATTGCGGTCAACATCAGCGTGCAGGACGGAAACGTCACCGTCTATCCGTTTGTCATACAGATGGACCGTTACCGAGCTGCGGTAGGAGGCACGCAAGACCTCCATATGAACTTTGACTACCACATCTCCATCCTGAAGTCGCCCATCCCCTTCAAATTAGGATTGAACATACGAGGCAACTTGGACAAGATGAAGTTTGGACTGGGAAAAGCCAAGTACAAAGATGCGGTAACCCCGGTGGAAATTCACAAGGTAGACAGCACCATTGTACGTATGGGCGACCAGATAGTAAGGGATTTCCGAAGGATGATGCAACGATAACGTCACTCCGACGCTTCCATCGCCAGCATCTCTTGGAGTACGTTCACGGCTTCCTCTACGGAATGGACTTCTTTCACCACCATAGAGCGTTTGCCTCCTTGTTCGCGCAAGTCGCATCGGCGGGTGTACTTCATCATATAGGCGATGAGTTTGCCGAAGGCTTGGCTTTGGTAGTAAGGGCTCTCGGCGTTGCTTACCAGATAGAGGGTCATACGTCCGCCTTTCAAGAAGACTTTCTCCGCACCCAAACGAGCGGCAATGCGGCGCAAGGGGACAATGCGGAGCAACTCTTCCGTCTCGCGGGGCACAGGACCGAAACGGTCTTCCAGACGGGCGCGGAAGGCTTCCACGTCCTTGTCGAGCGTCAATCCATCCAACTCGCGGTAGAGAAGCATACGTTCGCTGCTGCCCGTGACGTAATCCGCCGGCAAGAGGAGTTCGAGGTCGCTCTCCACCTGACATTCGTCCACAAACTGTTCGCCGGTAATCTTGCCGCTACCATCGACCGCCTGCTGTTCTTCGGCCATAAGGTCGGAGAACTCATCGTTCTTCAGCTCGCGCACGGCTTCAGTCAGTATCTTTTGGTAGGTCTCGTACCCCAAGTCGGCAATGAAGCCGCTCTGTTCGGCACCCAGCATATTGCCCGCCCCGCGGATGTCGAGGTCTTGCATAGCGATGTGGATGCCACTGCCTAAGTCGGAGAAGTTCTCGATGGCTTGGAGACGCCGCTTGGCTTCGGGGGTCAGGCTGGAAAGCGGAGGAGCCAACAGGTAGCAGAAGGCCTTCTTGTTGCTTCGGCCCACCCGTCCGCGCATTTGGTGCAGGTCGGAAAGGCCGAAGTTCTGCGCCTGGTTGATAATGATGGTATTGGCGTTGGGGATGTCCACACCGCTCTCGATAATCGTAGTGGCAAGCAGGACATCGTAGTCGTAATTGACGAAGTCGAAGATGATTTTCTCCAACTCGGCGGGTTCCATTTGGCCGTGACCTACGCACACCCGGCAATCGGGGATGTTGCGCTCAATCATCGCCTTCAACTCTGGTAGGTTGGAAATGCGGTTGTTCACAAAGAACACCTGCCCGTTGCGGCTCATCTCGAAGTTGATGGCATCGGTGATAACCTCCTCGTTGAAGGTATGCACTTCGGTTTGGATAGGATAACGGTTGGGCGGCGGTGTCTGGATGACGCTCAGGTCGCGGGCACCCATCAGGGAGAATTGCAGGGTACGCGGAATAGGCGTGGCAGTCATAGTGAGGGTATCAACGTTCACCTTCATCTGGCGCAGTTTCTCCTTGACGCTTACGCCGAACTTCTGCTCTTCGTCAATGATGAGCAGCCCCAAGTCTTTGAACTTGACATCCTTGCCCAAAATGCGGTGCGTGCCGATAAGTATGTTCACCTCGCCCGAAGCCAATCCTTTGATGACGGCACGTGCCTGAGCGGAAGTACGAGCACGACTCAAGTATTCCACCCGGCAGGGCAAATCTTTCAGGCGTTCTTTAAAAGTCTGATAGTGCTGGTAAGCCAATACAGTGGTAGGCACCAACACGGCCACTTGCTTGTTGTCACATACGGCCTTGAACGCCGCACGGACGGCCACTTCGGTCTTACCAAAGCCTACATCTCCGCACACCAGGCGGTCCATTGGACGGGCACTTTCCATATCGGCCTTTACTTCAGCCGTAGCCTTGCTTTGGTCGGGCGTGTCCTCGTAAATAAAGGATGCCTCCAACTCCCGCTGCAAGAAGCTGTCGGGGCTGAACTGGAACCCTTTCTCCTCGCGCCGTTGAGAGTAAAGTTTGATAAGGTCGCGGGCGATGTCTTTTATCTTTTTCTTGGTGCGGTCTTTCAGTTTTTCCCAAGCTCCGGTGCCCAACTTGTTCAGGCGGGGTGCCTCACCTTCCTTGCCTTTATACTTCGAGACTTTATGCAAGGAGTGGATGGAGACGAAAACCACATCATCGTTCTGATACACCAACTTCATCACCTCTTGCGTAGTGTCTCCGTTGGGAATGCGCACCAAGCCCGCAAAACGGCCGATACCGTGGTCGGTATGCACCACGTAATCACCGGGCGTAAATTGGTTGAGTTCTTTCAACGAAAGAGCCACCTTGCCACTGCGCGCCTTGTCGCTCTTGAGGTTGTATTTATGGAAGCGGTCGAAAAGTTGGTGGTCAGTGAAGATACACAAGCGCAAGGTATTGTCGGCAAAGCCCTCGTGCAGGGTCTTTTCCACGGCGCTAAAAGCGATGTTGTCTCCCCTATCTTCAAAGATAGCACGGATGCGGTCGGTCTGCTTCGTGCTGTCACTACATATATATATGGTGTAACCTTGCGCCAAGTATTCGGTAAAGCTCTGCGCCACCAAGTCGAAATTCTTGTGGAAGATGGGTTGTGGCGTAGTGTCAAAGGTCAAGCTCGCATCGGGGGTGCCTGTAGGCTTCGTACCAAACTCCCATCGGTGAAACTCCAAAGCCCGTACGGTAAATTCTCCTCCGTCTATCAGTTTCCCGTCCAAAGAGATGTCTCCGTTCTCTTCCGCCTCGCGGGCAGCTATGGCTTGAGGAGTCAGCGCCTCATCGTGCACTTGCTGAATACGCTCGCGCAGCCAAAGGAAATCACGCATAGCCAATAAGGTTTCCGCCGGCAAGAAATCGAGGAAGGACACCATCCCTCCCGTGCCCTTTCCCGAAAGGTCCGCGCTAAGGTCGGGCACGATGACGATGCTGTCCCGTTTCTCCTTGGACAACTGGCTCTCCACCTCGAAGGTGCGCAGGCTCTCCACTTCATCCCCAAAGAAGTCTATACGGAAAGGATATTCGCTGGAGAAAGAAAACACGTCGATGATGCTTCCGCGCACGGCATACTGTCCCGGTTCGTAAACATAGTCCGTGCGTTCGAACCCGTAACTTTGAAGCACCTCCGTCACAAAAGTCATATCTACCTGTTCGCCCGCGTGCAACGTCAGAGTTTTGTCATTGAGTTCGCCTCGCGAAACGACTTTCTCCGCCAAAGCATCCGGATAGGTCACTACACACACGTCCGTGTCCGCCTTCTGAAGCCGGCTCAGCACCTCGGTACGGAGTATCTCGTTCGCGGCGTCTTTCTGTCCGTACTTGATGGCACGTTTGAAGGACGAAGGGAAGAACAGCACCCGTTCGTCACCCAATACCTGCACCAAGTCGTGATAGAAATAACCGGCCGCCTCCAAGTCGTCCAACACAAAGACAAAAGGCTTCTTCCGCTTTTCCACAAGTACGGAAGCAAAGAAAGAAGGAGCCGACGCACAAAAGCCTCCGGTATACAGGTGTCGAATCTTTGCATCATCAAGCAGACGCATCATCGCCTCCACATTCGGATGGGAGGCATAATGTTGTTGTAGTTCGGTAAGGGTCATAGTTTTTGTTTTATGCCCGCAAAATTACAAAAAAATCTTTTGCTAATAATGATTGAACGATACGACCTTCTCCATTGGCTTACGCGACTTCTTACGCTTGGGCTTGGCGGCATAGCCTATGGTGATGTCGAGCAAAAGACGCTTTCCCGCAGGGATGCCCACCAGTTTCTTTATTTCCTTCTCGTCAAACCAACCCAAGATGCACGAGCCCAACCCTTCGCTCTCGGCAGCCAGCGTAATGTGTCCGGCGGCTATGCCAATGTCTATCAGGGGGAAATACTTGTCCTTTATCTTTGCGCCAAGAAACGAGGTAATGTTCATCGACTCCTCTATAATCAAGATGTGTACGGGAGCGTCCTTGGCAAACTTGTTCATACCCAGTCCGGCCGTGGCGCGCCCTACCTTCACGGCAAGTTCGGGGTCATCCACTACTACAAACTTCCAAGGCTGGGCGTTGCAGGCCGATGGCGCCAAACAAGCCGCCTGCAAGATGCGCTCCAGTTTCTCCCGCTCCACCGGACGCTTCTCATAAGCCCGGTCGCTCTGTCGGCTCTGCGCCAATGCTAAAAAATCCATAATCTTAATGTGATTAATGTGCTAATGTGCTGATGTGATAATGTGCTAATGTGCCAATGTGCTAATGTGCTGATGTGATTAATGTACTGATGCGCTTTTCATTGGCACATTTGCACATTAATCACATTTGCACATTAATCACATTACTTATACTGAATCATCCGACTAATGTACTTTCCTATGATGTCGAACTCGATGTTCACCACACTGCCTACCTTGATGGCATGGAAATTGGTGTGCTCGAACGTATAGGGAATGATTGCTACTTGGAAAGTGTCGTCCGTAGGATTGCATACCGTCAGGCTCACACCGTTCACGGTCACTGAACCTTTGTCCACCGTAATGTAGCCGCGCTTGGCCATCTCCTTGTCGAAAGCGTAGCGGAAAGTAAAATAATAGCTACCCTCGGCATCTTCCACGGCCACACAAGTAGCAGTCTGGTCGACATGTCCCTGCACGATGTGCCCATCCAAGCGTCCATTCATCAGCATACTACGCTCCACGTTCACTTCATCACCCACTTGCAGCAGTC
>CALUIQ010000085.1 GCA_944320735.1 uncultured Bacteroides sp.
GCACGACTACCTGCAACTGTTGCCCAAGTTCTCCCTGCAATACGAATGGGGCAAGGACAACAACGTCTACTTCACTGTAGCGAAAGGTTATCGCTCGGGCGGATACAACATCCAGATGTTCAGCGACCTGGTGCAAAGCCTTATGCGCAACGATATGAAACGGGCACTGATGGAAAGCCCTCAGTTCCAAGCTATGGCAGGCATGATAGACCAAATGTTGCCCGACGTGGAAGTGGATGTGGAAGGAACCGCCCTCTATCGCCCCGAATACAGTTGGAGCTACGAATTGGGCACACACCTAACGCTATTGGAAGGACGGCTGACCGCAGACGTGGCCGGATTCCTGATGAATGTACGCGACCAACAGGTTTCCCAATTCTCAGAGAACGGCATGGGACGCGTCACCCGCAACGCCGGACGCAGCCGCAGCCTTGGAGGCGAAATCAGCTTGAACTGGCAAGCCACTCGTTCTTTCAGCCTGAACGCCAACTACGGCTATACTTGCGCCACCTTCCGCAATTATCAGACTGTAGACGCTGACGACCAACCTGTCAACTATCGGGGTAACTTTGTTCCTTTCATTCCCCGGCACACCCTTAACGCCGGCGCACAATATGTTTTCTTCTTGAAGAATCGCCGTATCTTCGACCGCATCCGCTTGCAAGCCGACTACAATGCGGCCGGGCGCATCTACTGGACCGAGGAAAACAACCTAAGCCAGCCTTTTTATGGCACGCTGAACGGGCGACTCTGCGCAGAGAAAGGGAGAGGTTCCGTTGCCCTATGGGTACGCAACGCTTTGGATAAAGAATACGCCTCATTCTGCTTCGAGTCTATGGGGAACCAATTTATGCAAAAAGGAAATCCTTTGCAGGCAGGAATTGAATTGCGATGCAGATTCTAAGGGAGACGCTATTCATTCAAAGCCCCGCAATACGGACATACTCCTTTCTCCCGTAAGTAGCCACCGCAACGGCCACAACGGTAACGAGGTCCGGCAAACGAGCGTCGCACCCGATAGACAAAGAAACAGACAAAGGCCGCCAAGAAAACATAGCCAACATAGATACGGGTGGTCCATATAAAGAAAAAATAGCATACGATGCAAGCCGACGCCAGTCCCAACAAATAAGAAAAAGCCGAAGCGATGGACAATTGCCTGAACAGGACATCCACCACAGCCAAAAGTACCACCACGATAAGCCACAAGCTGGTTAAGAACAAAGCCAAAATAAACGGAACCTTCAGAGGTGACAACGTTGGATTATAATAATAGTGTTGCCAAGTCTCAGGCACAAAGACCTGCATCGACTCGTAGACCGTGGCACTGACAGCTACCAACAAGCACAACAGAAGTGGATAAGCACTGTCGATGTCATTGAAAAACACCGTCTGCAACCGCTTTCGACGAAACGCGCGCACCAACCATACGACTACGCACAAGGCAAAAATGATTATAAAGTAAGAAAGGTGTGTATCGCTAAACAGATAGATTGCCTCAGAAATACTGTCATCGGGAACAAAATCACGCATCAGGTCGCATTCGTGTATCCAGCCTTGCACCTGCTCCGAATGGGCCAATTTCACCCACACGCTGTCTACACTGTCAGCCGGATGTATCGCAAATTCGGCAACGACTACCTGCATCCCTTTATAAAGGCGGTCGTAACGCCCCTTTACCGGCCAAGTTTCCAGATCCACCGAATCGGCTCGTACCAACAGATTGGTATTCCAAGTATAATGGCGTTCATAGAGATACTTCAACGAGTCACGCACGTCCTCCGTCAACGATTCGTCCGTCCAGTCCGGTTTCGGATAGTGACAGGCGGAAAGGCTGAACAAAAAAAGCAGCAACAGGCAAAGTGACTCACCGTGTCTCATCCTCATATACTTTCATTTGACAATGCTTGCAATCGAACTCCAAACGGAAACGCCGTCCGTCGGACGAAACCAGATAGTAAGGCTCCCGATAAGGCGAATGTCCCTTCTGATGCACAGGGCATCCTCCCATCGAATAGCGCAAGCAATGACGACAGAACATTAACGCCGCCCCCGGCACCGCCTGCTTCTCATAAGCGGGCGCAATGTCCTTCACCCCGTGTTCTTGATAGAACCTACGTGCCTCATCGTTCATCACGTTGCCTAAATAGCTGAGCGTTGAAACCGGGAAAGCATGGTGCGTAGGCTTCCACACGGCCAATTCCTGCCGATGGTTAATGCGCCTCAAAGCCGTCAGGCGTTCTACCAACTGCCGACGCCACTCCGTCACCACCGATGCGGGCAGAAACCAATCGTTCGACAAATTTATCTCCGCCGGACTGGTTACTTCATAAGGGGTGTTACCCAATTTTGCCAAAAGCGTACGCAGATTGTCCGCCTGTGGCATACGTGCTTGCTCTTTGCCATAAGGAAACGACTTTGTCACCCGGTTGCCATCTTCGTCCGTCACTGTCAACGAGAAACCAAACGTATTTTCCGTTAGCGACCAATGTACACCAATCTTCCGTTCTGCAGACGGACGTGACAAAACCCGGTCAAATTCCTGGTCTTGATTGCGGTACAAAAGGGTACGAGGCTTCATATGCGGCACCGACCCTGCCGGAAACAACTTGTTGCCCTCCACCCGATTCACCCGGAATCCCTGCAAACGTCCCTGTTCGTCCAAGAAGCAAACACCGTCCCCATTGTGGAAAGGCTTCACGCCTGCCACGCTCAGCCAACCCCCGCGTTGTTCCTTCAGCGTGCCCATAACTTCCCCCCATGACTTGGGCGAATCAGGCGAACCGATATCCGCCGTCCGGCCTTCCAAAAAATAATGGGTGAAACCTCGATTGAAACTCTTATCCA
>CALUIQ010000086.1 GCA_944320735.1 uncultured Bacteroides sp.
AAGTTTGTATGCCCCATCAAGCCGGGCACGCTGATGGATATGATGTATATGCCCGATGCCTTGCACGCCGCCATTACTTTAATGGAAGCCGATCCCTCAAGACTGGTGCATCGCAACGCGTTCAACATCGCTTCTATGAGTTTTGCGCCTGAAACCATTTACGCTGAAATAAAGAAGCACGTGCCTACGTTCGAAATGGTGTACGAGGTAGACCCCTTGAAGCAATCCATTGCCGACAGTTGGCCCGATTGTATGGACGATTCATGCGCCCGCCGGGAGTGGGATTGGAAACCGCAGTATGATTTGGCTTCGATGACCGTTGATATGCTGGAGAAGCTTCGTGCCAGACTGGGTAAATAAACGAAAGAATTCCTGTAAAAGGTTTCATTGGGAAATTTGATGAAAAAGATTCTGGCGGGATGTTGTGTGTTGCTGTTCTTGTTTTCATGCGGGAACCGCAAACTGAAGGTGAATCCTTTCGACGCACTGACCACGATGGTGGATACTGCCGCGTGGAATGCGTGTCGGGACACGTCTGTTACGGACACCCTGTCTGCTGAGGAGAAAACGCCCCATTGGGTGGAGGCGGACGAGTTGTTTGATGATTTTGTCTTCAATTATGCCGAAGATACTCTTTTTCAGCGACAGCGTACCGTATTTCCCTTGCCTTATTATAAGGGCGATACGCCTTTGAAGATTAGTCGGGAGCAGTGGCGGCACGATTCCCTTTTTGCGGGGCAAACGTGCTACACTTTGCTCTTCGACCGGGAGGAAGATATGGATTTGGTAGGTGACACCAGTCTTTCGTCGGTGCAGGTGGAGTGGATATTCTTGCGCTCGCACAAAGTGAAGCGTTATTACTTTCAGCGTACGAAGGGAGGCGTATGGATGTTGGAAGCGATGAACTTGAGGGATATGGAAGAGTCTGACGAGGATGAAAATTTTGTGACTTTCTATGAACGTTTTGCGACAGACAGCGTCTACCAGGCCGGACATGTGCACGAACCCTTGCAATTCATTACTATTGATCCCGATGATGAATTTTCCATTTTGGAGACTACGTTGGACAGGGAGCGTTGGTTCGCTTTCCGTCCAGCATTGCCTACGGACAAACTTTCGAACATTAACTACGGCCAGCGTAATGAGGATCTCTCTACGACCAAAATACTCAAGGTTAACGGGGTGAGCAACGGATATTCCAACATACTCTACTTCCGGAAACGCAGAGGGGAGTGGGAACTTTATAAGTATGAGGATTCGAGTATGTAGAACATTCATCATTCATCATTTATGTCGTATTCATTATTATCGCACAACACTTTTGGCATTGAGGCGCAGGCAGCCCGGTTTGTAGAGTATCATTCGGAGGAAGAGCTGAGGCTTATGGTGGCTGACGGCCTGTTTCAGGAGCGTCCTTACTTCTGCATTGGCGCGGGGAGTAATGTGCTGTTTACACACGAGTACTATGATTGGACTTTCTTGCACTCGGCTATCCGGGGAGTAGAGGTGACGCGCGAGGACGCTGATTCTGTGGAAGTGCGTGTAGGGAGCGGGGAAGTTTGGGACGAGTTTGTACAGACATGCGTGAACCATGGATGGCAAGGAGTTGAGAACCTCTCATGGATACCCGGCGAGATAGGTGCGTCTGCCGTACAGAACATCGGGGCTTACGGTGCGGAAGCTCAGGATGTGATTGTTTCCGTAGAGACGATGGATGTCCAGGGGCGGAAGCGAGTGTACGATGTGTCAGAGTGTGGATACGGTTACCGGACAAGCATCTTCAAGCGGGCGGATATGAAGGACGTGTTTGTGCTATATGTGACTTATCGCCTCAGCAAGCATCCTCATTTTAAGTTGGATTATGGCAACTTGCGTCAGGAGTTGGGGGAGGAAGAAGTGACGTTGGCGCGGGTGCGTAAGGCCGTTATCGACATCCGTCAGCGTAAGTTGCCGGATCCTGCGGTACAGGGCAATGCCGGTAGCTTCTTTGTCAACCCGGTCATACCTCGTACCCTCTACGAGGAGTTACGGGCTTCTTATCCGCAGATGCCCCATTATGATGTGGATGCCGCTCAAGTAAAAGTGCCGGCAGGTTGGCTTATCGAGCAGGCGGGTTGGAAAGGCCGACGTATGGGCCCCGTGGCGGTACACGACAAGCAGGCCTTGGTATTGGTCAATCTGGGAGGTGCTACCGGAGCGGACGTGGTGCGTCTGGCCGATGCCGTACGTCAAGATGTTGCTGGCAAATTTGGGATAGAGATACGTCCGGAAGTAAATTTCCTGTAAGTGGCGTCATACTTCCTCGCCGGACGTCTCTTCACTCATTCTACGCGCTTCCTCAAACTTGGCCTTCATCGTGGGATTGCCCCGTGTCAGGCGTTTGATGGTCAGGTTGTCGGCCTTGTCGTTGGCCAGGCGGAGGTTGCGCTCGGAGCCTACCAAAGCCTCCTTTATCTTTTGCAGGTGGTTGATGGACTTGTCTATCTCATCGATGGCGGTCTTGAACTTCTCGCTGGCCAAACGGTAATTGTTGGCAAATTTTTCTTTGAAATCGTTCAATTGGTTCTCAAAGTTGGTGACGTCCACGGACTGGCTGCGGGCGATGGCCAACTGACGTTGGTAGTCGATGCTTTTCTTCGATGTCTGCACTAAGAGCGTGATGAGCGGCATAAAGAATTGCGGGCGGATGACGTACATTTTCGGGTAGCGGTGTGACATGTCCACGATGCCCGAGTTGTACAGTTCGCTTTCGGGTTCCAGCAAGGAAACCAACACGGCAAATTCGCAATTTTTGGCCTTACGGTCCTCGTCGAGCTTTTTCAAGAAGTCTTCGTTCTTGTGTTTGGTGGCCGTCTCGTCCATTTCGTTCTTCATCTCGAACATAATGGAGATGTACTCTATGCCGTCTTCATAGTCGCGGAAGATGAAGTCACCCTTGCTGCCGCCCGATGCATCGTTGTCTTTCTCAAAGTAAGCGTTGGGGAAGAGTGGACGCATACGGTTGAACTCCGTGCTGCAATGTATCTCAAGTGTTTCGCCCACCATCTTGGTGGACAGTTTGGTCTTCAGGTCCTTGTAGTAGTCCACCTCTTCCTGCTTTTGTTTCAATTGAAATTCAAACTCTTTTTTGAGGCTGTTCTCGCGCAGGGAGGCTTCACTCTTTTCCAACTTCACTCGGCCCGTCAGTTCGGTTATCTGAGTGTCCTTGGCTTTCAGTGCCTCTTGCGCTTTGCGCTGTTCTTCCAAGACGGCTATCTGGCGCACGCTTTCACTTTGGGCGATGGTGGCCTTCAGTCCCGATATCTCTTGGTCTTTCTTTGCCAATTCGGCCTTCAGTTCCAGCTCTTTCGTCTGCGCCATACTGTTGATGAGTGCTTTCAGACGGTCTATTTCGCTGTTCTTCTTCCCGATTTCTATTTCTTTGGCCGAAAGTTTCTCCTTGAACGCTTGTTCCGATTGCAGGGCGTTGGCCCGTTCTTCCGCTTGATGCTGTTTGTTGAGTTCGGTTATACGGCGGTCTATTTCGGCTCTGAACTCGGCGTTCTTCACCTGGCTGACGATGGACGCATAGTCGGCTTCGTCTACTTTGAACACGCTTCCGCATTTGGGGCAACTGATTTCTTTCATAGGCGGTACTGTCTTTAGGGTTTTATGACTTTGGCGGGGGTAGACAACGCCAACAGTTCTTCCACGTTGAATATGAAGATTTCCCCGCGGTGGAGTTCGATGAAGCCGTTGTTCTGCAGGTCGTTCAAGAATCGTGATACGTTGGTGCGGGTGTCGTTGACGATGAGGGCTAAGTCCTCCATCTTTATCTTCAGGAGTTTTTCGCCTTGTTTGCGCCGGATGTGAGTGTTTATGAAGTGGTAGACGCGCTCTTCGAGACAATCGGGAGCGGCACTCCACAAACCTTCGTTCATATTTTGTCCATAGCTGCTGACCATATTCAGGTAGTTCAGCCGGAAGATTTCGTACTTGAACAGTTCGTTGGTGACAAACGGTTTGCTGAGGCTTATCATATTCACATTCGTATGAGCCACGTGGCGGGAAACATAATTGGTCTTGATGCCAAATAGTGATTGGGGCTCGATGAGGTATGGAGCCTGAAAATATTCGGTGAAACTATAAAGCCCGTCGGATGATGTGGTAGTGGTGGAGATTTCACCTTTCAGTATGAAGTAAAGTTGTTCGCAGGGAGTGCCTTCACGCACGATTACTTCACCGGGCCTTAGCTGAGTGAAGTGAAATTTGGCCTTGCCTACGATGGTGGTAAAATCTTCTTTTGCCAGCCCCTGAAACAACGGAAGCTGCAACAACGTATCGAACATGCTTGTATTCATATTAATATATAGCTTCTCTAAGTGTAATTGATGAAGAACAAAAATAGGCATAATTGAGGTCTGCAGGGGTGCAAACTTCTCCCTTTTTGTTTTTTTTATTATTTCTTAAAAATGGTTCATCCGGTAGGGGTGTAGATGATAAATGGGAATTTAGTTCATTTACGATTTAGCAATTTACAATTTACGATTTAGTTATATGAACACGGAGACACAAAGACACAGAGAGAAACTTTTTATAATAAAACTCCGTGCCTCCGTGACTCTGTGTTCTAATTTAATAATCTGCGTCATCCGCGTTATCTGCGGCTGAAATATTAGACAGCACAAAGCCCGATAAATGAATGCTTTTATCGAAACACGCTTCTTTTTTATTGTTTTTCGATAAATATTTCTCGTTTTATTTGGTCAATTCAAAAATAAGTCTTTCCTTTGCATATCGAAAAACGATAAATGATTATCGAAAAACAAAAGAATGTATCACCATTAAATGTATATGAGTTATGGAAACAACTAAGAAATCTACGGGAAAGAAAGTTTTGGTAAACGTGGGTAAGGGTATTTGTTACTTCCTGCTGGGATTGTTTACGTTTTATGTAATCGACTGTGTGTGGGTAGACGTGAAGCACGCCATTGCGGACGCTATCGAAGAGAGTAGATAACCGGGTGAAACACTATATATAAATGGTATGGAAGCAATCAGCTTAATGGTCGGGGTGTTGGTTATGGTGGTGACTACGCTTGTGGCGTTCATCATCTCGTTGTTTGCTTAATCAATAAAGAATGCGGATTATGAAGACGATTATTAAACTTGTCTTGATTTACTATGCGTTGCAGATACTGGCGTCGCTGGCGGTCACGCCCTTTGTGATGATTTACCAGTATTGTACGATGGGGACTTTTGAGTCGGAGGCTGCACAAGCGATTATCGCGGGGCCTTCCTTTGCGTTGAGCTTCGTGTTTATTTTCTTCTATTTGTGGAAGGCGGGCTACTTGGGCGACCTTCGTCTGTTCCTTCTGCCCCTGCCCGCCAAGTGGTTGGTGGGGAGCTTGTTGGGCGGAGCTTCCTTGGTGTTGTTGGAAATCTACCTGTCCGAGTGGTTGGATGGCTTCATCCCCAACTGGTCGGAAAGGCAAATCACTAATTTGCAGATGAACTGGCTGGGCTTGTTGGGGCTTGTCATCTTGGGGCCGGTGATGGAAGAAGTGTTCTACCGGGGCATCGTCACCCGCCTGCTGTTGCGCAGGTATCGCCCGTGGGCGGCTATCGCGATGTCGGGGCTCATCTTCGCCATCATCCACTTGAATCCTGCCCAGTTCATCCCCGCTTTTACTTCGGGTATGTTCTACGCTTGGCTCTATTACCGCACGCGCAGCCTTTGGCCGGGCATCATCCTGCACGTGTTGAACAACGGCTTTGTGGCCTTTATGATGCGGGCCTTCCCGGAAACGGAGGACGAGACGCTGATGGAGTGGTTGGGGCAGACGGGATACGTGTCCGCGCTTGTCGTGGCGGCGGTGGTGTTTGTGGTGTCCGTCTGGGTGTTGAACCGATGGTTGCCCGCAGGGGTGTCAACTGTCAGTAAGGAGAAAGCATAGTACTTCCTCGTAAGTACTACAGTACTTCCTGGTAAGTACTGCAGTATTTCCTTAGGAAGTACTCCGGTACTTCACCGGAAGTACTGAGATAGAATGGAAGCTAATAATATAAATGTATAGGAAAGATGAAAGAGATTTTACGTACAAAAAACAAATGGGTGGCCGGGACGTGCTTCATCGTCGGCCTGATGCTGGTGCTGATGCTTTCCACGGCAGTGTTCTTCTTCGTGACCCTCGGTCTGCTGGACTTGCGGGGGCCAGAATGGAAATGGGTGCGCATCTATGGCGCTATGGCGTGGCTCTACGCTTGGCAATACTTGGCTTACCGGTGGATGAAGCGGCACACGACGTGGTGGACGGAGCTGACTGAGGAGGAGAAGAAAGACGGAAAGGAGGAACGGTCATGAACACGATGAAGAATTGGGGATCAGTCCGAAAACCCGGTTGCATTCAGTCTTTCCGTTTCCCATATTATGCGCACAGTTTAGATAGTCTGAACAAGAAGAAAGGTATATCCACCACACCCCTGAACTGACTTCTGAAAGCCTTA
>CALUIQ010000087.1 GCA_944320735.1 uncultured Bacteroides sp.
GGGTATGTGCGGTGCCTGCCGCATCACCGTGGGCGGAAAGACGAAGTTCGTTTGCGTGGATGGACCGGAATTTGACGGACATCAGGTGGACTTCGATGAGATGTTGAAGCGTATGGGAGCTTTCAAGCCCATTGAGCGTGAGGAAATGCACAAGCTGGAGCCCTGTCAACTGGAGCCGCAGCCCGAGGACAAGACCCGCAACGCCCCTTGGCGCGTGGAGCTTCGCAAGAGTATGAAGCCCAAAGAGCGCACCGCCATCCCCCGCGTGCAGATGCCGGAGCTTGACCCCGAATACCGCTCGCACAGCCGCAAGGAGGAAGTAAACCTCGGCTTGAACGAAGAACAGGCGTTGACTGAGGCCAAACGTTGTCTGGATTGCGCTAATCCGGGCTGTATGGAGGGCTGCCCAGTGGGCATCGACATTCCGCGTTTCATCAAGCACATTGAGAAAGGCGAATTCCTCGAAGCTGCCCGTACGCTGAAGGAAACCAGCGCCCTGCCTGCCGTTTGCGGTCGTGTTTGCCCGCAGGAGAAGCAGTGCGAGTCGAAGTGCATCCACCTGAAAATGGGCGAGAAGCCCGTGGCCATCGGCTACTTGGAACGCTTTGCCGCCGACTTCGAGCGCGAGAGCGGACAGATTTCCGTGCCCGAGATTAAGGAGAAGAACGGAATTAAAGTGGCCGTGGTAGGTTCCGGTCCTGCCGGCTTGTCTTTTGCAGGCGATATGGCGAAGATGGGCTATGACGTCACCGTGTTCGAAGCCCTGCACGAGATTGGCGGTGTGCTGAAGTATGGTATCCCCGAATTCCGCTTGCCAAACAAGATTGTGGACGTAGAGATAGACAACTTGGCGAAGATGGGTGTGAAGTTCGAGAAAGACTGCATCATCGGCAAGACGCTGAGCGTGGAGCAGTTGGAACAAGACGGCTATAAAGGTGTATTTGTGGCCAGCGGTGCCGGACTGCCCAACTTTATGAACATCCCCGGCGAGAACAGCATCAACATCCTTTCGTCCAACGAATACCTGACCCGTGTCAATCTGATGGATGCCGCCAGCGAGGAGAGCGACACGCCCGTGCCCTTTGGCAAGCGGGTGGCCGTCATCGGTGGTGGTAACACGGCTATGGACTCCGTGCGTACCGCCCGCCGTCTGGGTGCTGAACGCGCCATCATTGTCTATCGCCGCAGTGAAGCCGAGATGCCTGCCCGCATCGAGGAGGTGAAACACGCCAAGGAAGAAGGCGTGGAATTCCTCACGTTGCACAACCCCATCGAATACATTGCCGATGAACAAGGCCGCGTGAAGCAAGTTGTCTTGCAGAAGATGGAATTGGGTGAGCCCGATGCCAGCGGACGCCGCAGCCCCGTGCCCATCTCCGGTGCCACAGAGACTATCGACATCGACTTGGCCATTGTCAGCGTAGGCGTCAGCCCCAATCCCATCGTGCCCCATTCCATTCCCGGTTTGGAGTTGGGTCGCAAGGGTACCATTGCCGTCAATGAGCAGATGCAGTCGTCCATTCCCACTATCTATGCCGGAGGAGACATTGTGCGAGGAGGTGCCACGGTCATCCTTGCTATGGGTGACGGACGCCGGGCGGCAGCGGCTATGGACAAGCAGCTGCGCGGATAACCATTCCATAAGTTCGCAAGACACAAATGGGTACATAGGGAAACAAATTCCTTATGTATCCATTTATGTTTTAGTGCAGAAAATAACTAATATACATTTTGTTTTTTTCAAAGAAAAGATTAACTTTGCTTGAAACTATACTTCTTATATGAGTAATTTAAGGAAATATCCCGTCATCCTTCAATCTATTAAGCGGACATTACAAGAAGTGGTTCCGCAAGGAGGAAGTGCCTATCTTTTTGGTTCACAGGCACGTGGAGATGCACGCTCAAGCTCTGATTGGGACATCCTTATTCTTGTAAACAAAGAACGCATATCTCATGACGATTTTGATAAAATTGCTTATCCTCTCATAGAGCTTGGCTGGGAAATGGAAACCGAAATAAATCCGTTGCTCTATACTTATCAAGATTGGGAAAAAAGACACTTTACTCCATTTTACCACGAAGTGAATAAAGACAAAATAATATTATGGCACTAACAACGGATGACAAGAAAGCAATCATTGCTTATCGGATACAGAAATCGGCATTGGCTATGACCGAAGCACATGATAACGCCCAATTAAAACATTGGAGCCTTGTTGCTAATCGACTTTATTACGCTGTATTCCATATGGCATCGGCGCTTATGATAGACAAGGGCTTTTCGACCAAAAGTCATGCTGGATTAATCTGCCTCTTAGGCCAAGAGTTTGTGAAGAGGGGGTTACTGAATAGAGATGATGCCCGTTTGGCTTCTCGGCTGATGAATATGCGCCAGGCAGGTGATTATGATGATATGTTTGATTGGGAAGAAGAAGACATTCTCCCTCTGTTTCCTAAGACTAAAGCATTGCTGCAAAAGATTGAAAGCCTGATTGCATTGAGGTAAAAAGTGTATGGCAAAAATTATTTGGAAAGGCTTCACCAAACACATTGTTCAAGCACCACACTTTCCACTTCCGGCAGGTGCTCGTCCGTTAATGCTTCCTGTAAAGCATTTTTGGCTGAAAGCCATATTCTTAGCCGCTCCTGTATTTCTACCGGTACTTGGGTCACTTTATCTTAAAAATTACCTGCTGCAAACGGATATGAGAGACAAGCCTTGGATTATTGCAGGTATGTTTTTGGCTTTGCTGTTAGGAGTCGTGCACGAATGTCTGCACGCTTGGGCTTATCCTCGAAAGGCGACGGCTCATATAGGTGTACTTTATCGGCGCTTTTTAGCTTATGCAAGTTGTGGAGCGCCCGTCAGTCGTAGGCGGTATTTTATTATGTGCCTTTTGCCTATATTATTATGTGTTATTCCTTGGTTAGGCTTCTTGTTTTGTCCTCCCGATGCTAAAGCTTTGGCTTCTTTATGTTGGGGATGCGCCATAATGGGAGCAGTGGGGCCGTGCCCTGATTATATGAATGCATTATGTGCCTTCCGGCAAGTGCCCCGCGATGGCTATTTGCAGGAGGGGGAAGACGGGCGCGACTATTGGTTTGTTCCTTGATGTCAGTTTGTAGTGCTTTCACTGTACAGATGTTACACTTTCACAGTGCCGATGTGAGGCCGTCACAGCACGGATGTTACATCGTCACAACGGCGATGTGAAGCTTTCACACCTTTAGCGTGAGGAGGTGTGAAGGTAATGGCGCTTCTCGTTTGGTCTGAAAGGGAAGAGCGTGTATGCTGTATGAAACGATGTTATCCTTATATATAATATGGTATAATATCTTCTTGATTCAACTTTCCATCGTATTTCCCGTATTCCGTCCCAAATGACTCGATTTGTTTCGGCTATGTTACAAAATGTTTGCAAAAGCCTTGCAATGGAAACTCTTTCTTGACGTAGGTCAAAAAGAAAAGGGCTTTGGCGCGGATTTCCATTCATTCGTTTTTATGTTATAAAACATATTTCTACCTTTGCATCGGTAAAAAGATAAAGACCTGACGTTAGGTGATTGTTTTCAATAGGTATTAGAAACATTAGAGAGTATTTAGAGATTAGTTTTTTTAAGTAGAGATTTGTTTTTAGGATTAACAATTTAAAATTAGTTAGGTATTATGAAACGTTTAGGATTAACATTTGTGGCAGCATTCTGCCTGATGGCTGCGTCTTTCGCAGCAGGTAACCAACCGGTAGCCGAGTCAGCCAAGTGGGATAGCAACATCAATGTGTCTAAATTGAGCCAATATCTGAAACTTGACGGCAAGCAGCAAGAGGAAGTGGCAAACATCTGCGCGTACTTCGACGAACAAATGTCGCGTGCCACGAGTGCCAAGAAAAATCGTGAGGAGAAAGTGCGCAACGCTGTCTTGGGTAACTTGAAATTGATGAAGCAAACTTTGGACAAGAAGCAGTATGCTGACTATGCCAAGGTGTTGAATGTAACTTTGCGTAACAAAGGCATCGAAGTGAAGTAAGCTACACACTTCTTTGTGAAATCTTTGAAATAGTATAAAGGCGCGGAATTCACATTCTGCGCCTTTATTGCTTGTTGACATCTCACGTGGGGATGTCAACACCCTAACCTAACACTATATGATAATAAACGGCCGCTTGGGACTTTCACAAGCAAAAGCGGTCTTGCAGTTGTTTTTTATATTTTTTCGACACCTGTAGTTCCGTCACTTGGTCGAAGGGCGGATACATTACGCAGTGGTTGTCACGTATCAGCATCAGATAATCCATATTGATGATGTAGGATTGGTGTATCTGTATGAAGTTGGACAGGTTGGCGGTTATCTGTTCGGCCGTGATGCCCCTTCGCAAGGTCAGCGGGGCTTCGTGGGTGAAGATGACTTCCCATATCTTGCGGTCGGAACAGTAGCGGAAGAAACCTATCTCGGCCGAACGAAGCACCCGCATATCGTTGGTGGGAGTATACACCAAGAAAGACTGTCCCGCAGGCAGGCGGGTGATGCCCCGTGTTTCGGGCTGTGTTACAATCGGTTTCTGTTGCTGCCGGAAGCGTTCCAGGATAGTTTCCAGTTCTTCGCTGTTGAAAGGCTTTAGCAAGTAGTCGAAGGCGGATTCGCGGATAGCCTGAATCATATACTTGTCGTAGGCGGTGTAGAAGACCACCTTCATAAGCCACGTCACCTCGTCACGTATCTCTTGCAGTAACTCCATACCGGTCATATCGGGCAGTTCTACGTCCAAGAACAACAAGTCGGGCTGCTTCTGTAGGATTAGTTTCAGTCCTTGGCGGGCGTTGCGTGCCGTGGCTTCCAATAGGAAGTCTGGCCGCTTGTCCAGCTCGGTGCTTAGATTCTCCAGCGATAGCTCGTCATCGTCTACTATGACTACCTTGTACAGATACATGAAAAAATACGTTTGTTTTCTGCGGGTGAAGATAGATATTATCTTTGTGAGTAGCAAAACATCTTTATTGGAAAAATGAACTAAGTGGCCAAAATGCGGTACTATTGTGTCGAAATCTGTAACTAAAGCGATGATTTTTTTAGTAACCGTGCATTGTGGTTTTATGCAGAATGCTCATTTTTCGAGGTGAATTGTGTGCTCTTATACTTTGTAGCGATAGTCTGCGGGGATGGAGAAACTGACCCGGCAGCCGATTTTGCCATTGTCGAGCGATACGTTGCGTACGCTTACCTCAATATGATTGCTGTTGCGGCTATTCAGGATTTGGATGGTCTGCATCACGACTTTCAGTCCTGTTCCCGTGCCGCGTGAAGGACTGGTGGGCTTATATCCGCCGCCGTTGTCGGTTATTTCGATGTGGCACTGGCCTGTGGGTGTCTGGTGGATGTTTATCCATAACCAACGTTCGCCTTCCTTGCCGCGCAGGGCGTGTTTCAAGGCGTTTTCTACGGGTATTTGTATCAGCATGGAGGGAATCTGTTGGCTGTCTGGGCGTACTTGATCATCCAGATGCAGGCTGAAGTGGAAGTCGGCTCCCATTGATTTCCGTTCCAAGTCTATGTAGGTTTTCACAAAATCCAGTTCTTCTGTTAACGTCACACAGAGCTGTTCTGCCAGTTCTAAGTTGCGTCGCATCAGCTTCACCAACAAGGGGAGCGCGGTACCCGCGGCTTGCGGTTGAGGACTTGTTATCTCCTGATTCAGTACGTTGAAAATGAAGTGAGGGGAGAGTCGCCCGCGTATATTCTCCAGTCGCAGGGAGGAGATTTGCCGGCGGCTTTCGGCTTGCAGCAGTGCCCGTTGTTTCTTGCTGTACAGGTAAATGAATACGGCAATCAGCAGGACGATAAGAGCCACTACCCATACGATAATCTGTGTCTGGCGCAGAAGCAGCAGTTCGTTTTCGGCTTCGCGTATCTGCACCCGGTGGGCAAGGAGGGTGGAGTCTTGTTGGTAGCGCAGAGCGAGGTCGGCGGTGCGCATACTGATACGTTCGTTGCGGATGGAGTCGTCCAGCCTTTGGCTTTCTTCTAAAAAGTGATAAGCTTTGCAGTAATCTCCGGTCTTTTCAAAGTATTGGCGCAAGTAATTGTAACGGATGTGCACCATATCGGGGTCTATGTCCGGTGGGGTCACGCTTCGCTGGAAGATTCGGTAGGCTTGGGCGTAGTCGTTTTTCAGCAGGGCCAGTTCGATGCTTTGCGTGTCCAAGTAATAGAGGGCGGTAGTGATTCCTAACTCTTCGAAGAAAGGACGGCACGCCTGCATATTCTGCAGGGCCGAGTCGGCCTCCGCCAATTGCAGGTAGCAGTCGCTCAGGTTCAGGCGAGCCAAGTTCAGTTCAAAACGCATATCGGGATATTGGCTGGCCAGCCCGATGACTTGTTGGAAGTAGTCCATCGCTTTTCGTGGCTCGTTGCGGTAATAATAAGAGGTGCCTCGGTTGTTCAGGTAGATGTATTTCTCGTAGGGCATCATCTGGTCGAAGTAGCGGGAGGCAAGGTCGAAGTAGTAGTCGCATTGCTCGAAGTCGCGCAAGGTGACGTACACTTGTCCCAATCCATAATAGATAGGATACTTCTGTTCGGAAGGCAGTTGGAGCGAATCGCATAAATACAGCGCACGCCGGTACCAGGCGGCTCCTTCATCCAGCCGGCCTAAGCGGTTGCAGGCGTCGGCCAAGTTTATCAGGATGTCCGGCATTACCTCCTTGTGCAGCCCTTGCATCCGCCACTGGTAGGCTTGGCGGAAAGCGTGCCGTGCCGAGTCACTATGACCGGTGCGGCTGTAGAGATTGCCCGCCATATTAAGGCAGTCGGAATAGAGGTCGGCTATGCGGGGTGAGATGGGTTGGCTTTGAATGAAGCGGTCTATTTGTCGTATCACCATCCATGCGGAGTCATATTGTGCCGTTATCAGATAAGTTTTCAGCGTCATGCCCAAATAGAAGTGGCGTACCAAACTGTCTTCTGTCTCGCGCATCCGGTCTTGCGCTTGCGTGCGCAACCAGCGAGGAGCCAAAGCGACAGAGTCGATGTTTTCCGCGAAGAAGCGTTCGTAAGCCTCCATTTCGGGTGAGGGGACAGGGATGGGTTGACGTCGGCAGGCGAAAAGGCACAAGAGCAAGCCCAAACCGCACAGCAGGAAAAAACGTCCTGCACGAGAGCGGTTTGGCCGGGAACCGTTATGTCTTTCTCTGTTCATTTCCTTCATATATCAGCAATTTGCGCGACAAAGTTAATCATTGTAACAGAATAATTCGTACTTTTGCGCCGAATAAACTGGAAAAGAACATGAATCCTCTGGAAATAATAGATAAATATTACCCGGAAGCGAACGAGCTGAAGCACATCTTGTTGACGCACAGCCGCTCGGTGGCCGACAAGGCTCTGCAGATAGCCCGCCTCCACCCCGAACTCAGTTTGGACACAGACTTCTTGTACGAAGGGGCTATGCTGCACGACATCGGCATCTTCCTGACTGACGCGCCGGATATCTTCTGCCTGGGCGACAAGCCTTACATCTGCCACGGATATTTGGGAGCCGACTTGATGCGTGCCGAGGGATATCCGCGTCACGCTTTGGTGTGCGAGCGACATACGGGTGCCGGGCTGACATTGAAGCGGATTATGGAGCAAAATTTGCCCGTCCCGCACCGTGAGATGGTGCCCGTCAGCCTCGAAGAGCAAGTTATCTGCTTTGCCGACAAGTTTTACTCCAAAACGAAGTTAGACAAGGAGAAGAGTGTGGAAAAAGCACGGAAGAGTTTGGAAAAACACGGGGAGGACGGACTGGCGCGCTTCGACCATTGGTGCGAACTCTTCTTGTAGCTATCTAAAATAAATTAAAAAGAAGCGGTTTATCCGTGGAATTTATTTACTTTTGCCCCGTTTTAAGCATATTGTTATATAGATAATTGGTGTCATTGAAATCAAAAACTACCATATTCATCGTCCTGTTCGCGTTATTGTTTCTTTCGGCTGAGGCTGTGTCTCAGCGTCGGGGCAGGGGACTTACGCCTCCGCCACATCCGCGTGGAAGCGTTCAAGCGGGGGATTCTGTCCTGCTGAATGATTCCTTGGTTAACGATACGCTGCCTGCCGACACGGTTCCCAAGAAAGAAGAAGGACTGGATGCCCCGGTGGTGTACGAGGCCAACGACTCCATCGTCTTCACTCAGAACGGTTATGCCCATTTGTTTGGCGAAAGTAAGGTGACTTATCCGGGCGTGGAGCTGACGGCGGCCGTCATCACTATGAATATGGACAGCAGCACGGTGTATGCTCACGGAGTGGAAGACTCGTTGGGCAACAAGAGCGGGACGCCTGTATTTAAGGACGGAGAGACTCCCTATGAGACCAATACCATCCGCTATAACTTCGACAGCAAGCGAGGCATCATCAGCAATGTGGTGACCCAGCAGGGCGAAGGCTACGTTGTGGGTAACAATGCCAAGAAAGGCAGGGAGAACGAGTTCTATATGAAGGACGGTAAATACACTACCTGCGACAACCACGAGCATCCTCACTTTTATATGCAGATGACCTATGCCAAGGTGCGCCCCAAGAAGAACATTGTGACGGGACCGGCTTATCTGGTGGTAGAGGACGTGCCGCTACCCTTGGCGGTGCCGTTCTTTTTCTTTCCCTTTAACGACAGCTATTCTTCGGGATTCCTGATGCCTACTTATATGGATGACTCCAGCCGTGGTTTCGGTCTTACGGACGGAGGTTATTATTTCGCCATCAGCGACCAAATGGACCTGAAACTTCGTGGTGACATCTTCACCAAGGGTTCGTGGGCGTTGAATATGGAGAGCAACTACGTGAAACGTTATAAATATTCAGGATTGTTGCAGGCCAGCTATCAGGTGACCAAGACGGGCGACAAGGGCTTGCCGGACTATGCCGTGAGCAAGGACTTCAAGATTGTGTGGAGCCACCGTCAGGATGCCAAGGCCAATCCCAACTCTTCGTTCTCGGCCAGCGTGAACTTCTCGACCAGTAGTTACGAGCGTTCCAACATCAACAACCTCTACAATCCGCAGGCTATGACACAGAACACCAAGACTTCGAGTATCAGTTACTCGCGTACGTTCCCTGACATTGGCCTGACCATTGCGGCTACTTCGAATATCGCCCAAACGATGCGCGACTCGTCCATCTCGCTGACTTTGCCGGACATCAACATCTCGCTGAGCAACATTTATCCCTTCAAGCGAAAGAAGGCGGTGGGCAACGAGCGTTGGTACGAGAAGATTTCGTTGCGCTATACGGGGCGTTTCACCAACAGCATTAAGACCAAGGACAACCTCCTCTTCAAGTCCAATTTGATACGCGACTGGGAGAACGGTATGCAACACCAGATACCTATCAGTGCCACGTTTACGCTTTTCAAATACTTCAACGTGACGCCTACGGTGGACTATACCGAACGTTGGTACACCCGTAAGGTACACCAAGATTGGGATGCCCAGCGGGGTGAAGTGGTCAATACGGATACCGTCTACGGTTTCCACCGCGTGTGGGACTACAGGGCCAGCCTGGGCGTCAATACCAAGATCTATGGTATGTACAAACCGTTGCTTTTCCCGAAGAAGGAAATCCAGATACGTCACATCATCACGCCCTCCGTCAGCATCAGTGCGGCTCCGGACTTTACCACCGACAAGTATGGCTATTACGGCACTTACTATCGCCCCAACAGCAACGGTGGACAAGACACGGTGCGTTATTCCTACTATGCCGACAGCCCCTTTGGCGTGCCCAGTGGTGGCAAGCAGGGTGCCATCAACTTCAGTATCTCCAATAACTTGGAAATGAAGTATAAGGACAAGAACGACTCCATCCGCAAAGTCAGCTTGATAGACGAGTTTGGTGCCAATCTTTCTTACAATATGGCCGCACAGACCCGTCCGTGGAGTGACTTGAGCTTGAACCTGCGCTTGAAGCTGACCAAGAGCTACACTTTCAGTATGAACTCCACGTTCAAGACTTACGGTTACAAGTTTGATGAGCGGGGCAACGTAGTGGATAACGACCGTACGGAGTGGTCGTACGGACGCTTCGGTATCTTCCAAAACTACAGTTCTTCCTTCAGCTATACTTTCAACAACGATACGTGGAAGAAGGTGCGCGCTTTCTTCAAGGGGGAAGACGCGGATGAAGAAGGGGATGCGAACAAGGACGGAACCTCGGGCGATGGTGAATCCGCTGAAGGCGAAAGCGAAAGTTCCGGCATAGGCGGAAAGAAGAAAGAGAAGGCGGAAGTGGACGAGGACGGATATCAAGCCTTCAAGATGCCTTGGTCCATCAACGTGAACTACGGTTTCAGTATTTCCGAAGACCGTTCGAAGCCTATCAATAAGAAAAAGATGCGTTACCCTTACCGCTATACGCAGAACCTGAGCTTGAACGGCAACATCAAGATATCCAACAAGTGGGCCATCAGCTTCAACTCCGGTTACGACTTCGATGCTAAGGAGATTGTACAAACCACCTTCAACATCACGCGCGACCTGCACTGTTTCAGTATGTCCGCCAGCCTCTCGCCCTTTGGTCGTTGGAAGTACTACAACTTCACCATTCGCGCCAACGCCAGCATCCTGCAAGACCTCAAGTGGGAGCAGCGCAGCCAGACGCAAAGCAATATCCGGTGGTATTAAGATGGTTTAAACTTCACGTGAAAGATGTATTTGTTACCTATCTTTCTTTAAATTTGCCATCGTCTGTCCCATTAAAAGAAAACAGTCGTTCCTTTAAATGTTGCGGTGTTTTCTTTTAAATGATACAGCGTTTCTCTTTAAATGTTCCTATGTTAGGGCAAGTATGATGCAGTATCTCACTTTTTTGCATTATCTTTGCCGAACCAAAGATTTTAAGTGTATGCAGAAACAACCTCTTTTAGGACGGACACTCCACGAACTGCAGGATGTGGTGAAGAGTTTAGGGATGCCGGGATTTGCCGCCAAGCAGATTGCTGCCTGGCTGTACGACAAGAAAGTGACTACCATTGACGAGATGACCAACCTCTCGCTGAAGCATCGGGAGTTGCTGAAGGAGAATTATGAGGTGGGAGCTTGTCCGCCGGTGGAGGCTATGCGCTCGGTAGACGGCACGGTGAAGTATCTGTATCGGGTGGGGGAGAACCACTTTGTAGAGGCGGTCTATATCCCCGAAGAAGACCGGGCAACGTTGTGCGTATCGTCGCAAGTAGGTTGTAAGATGAATTGTAAGTTCTGTATGACGGGCAAGCAGGGCTTTACCGCCAACCTGACCGCCGGGCAAATCATCAACCAGATAAATTCCTTGCCCGAGCGGGACAAGCTGACCAACGTGGTGATGATGGGTATGGGTGAGCCGCTGGATAATGTGGACGAAGTGCTGAAAGCCTTGGACATAATGACCGCGCCCTATGGTTATGCTTGGAGCCCGAAGCGGGTAACCCTCTCCACCGTCGGGGTGCGCAAGGGGCTGAAACGCTTTATTGAGGAAAGCGATTGCCACCTGGCCATCAGCTTGCATTCGCCAATCCCTGCACAAAGGGCTGCATTGATGCCCGCTGAGCGAGGCTTTTCCATCACGGAGATGGTAGACTTGCTGCACAACTACGATTTCAGCAAGCAGCGTCGCCTTTCCTTTGAATATATTCTGTTTAAAGGCGTGAACGATGCCTTGCCTCACGCCAAAGAACTCTTAAAGTTGTTGCGCGGGCTGGATTGCCGGGTGAATCTGATTCGCTTTCACGCCATTCCGAATGTTGATTTGGAGGGGACGGATATGGAGACGATGGTGCGCTTCCGCGATTATCTCACTTCGCACGGTTTGTTCACTACTATCCGCGCTTCCCGTGGAGAAGACATTTTTGCCGCGTGCGGTATGCTTTCCACCGCCAAACAAGAAGCAAATAACAAGAATTAATATAATTTATTAACTTTGATGTGGAGGATACATCCATTCTTCGTAGTTTTGTAGAAATATAACGGTGTTATAAACAATTAAGAACAATACAATGAAACATTTTCTTTACCTCGGTATGTTTTTGATGTTGCTGTTTTCTTCCTGTTCGGGCAAGAAAGGCGGCAAAAGCGTGTTTGCCACCACCTCCAGCGGCAATGCGTATGAATTGTTGGTAGTAGTAGACCAAGACTTGTGGCAGCGTCCCGCCGGACGGGCACTGAACGATGTGCTCAAGTCGGACGTGCCCGGCCTGCCCCAGTCGGAAGCTTCCTTCCGTGTTATGTTTACAGATCCTGCCTATTTCGACGCCACGTTGAAGCTGGTTCGTAATATTGTGGAAGTCAAGGTGAGCGATATGTACACGCAGCCTAAGATGACCTACGAGTATGACGTATATGCCCATCCGCAAGCCGTGCTGAACATCCAGGCGCCCGATGAAAAATCTTTTGAAGAGTATGTCACCCGGCATACCCAGACTATTGTCAACTTCTTCACACGGGCTGAAATGAACCGGCAAATAAGAGTGCTGGAGACGAGCTATAATGATTATGTATATACGCAAGTGAAGAAACTGTTCGGGTGCGAAGTGTGGGTGCCCGGCGCGCTTGCCTCGCACAAGGTGGGCGACCACTTCTTGTGGGCGGGTACGAATTCGGCTACAAACGACCAGAACTTCGTGATATACTCATTCCCTTATACCGACCCGAAGACGTTTACCAAGGAATTCTTCTTGCACAAGCGTGACTCGGTGATGAAAGTCAACATCCCCGGTGCGCGCGAAGGTATGTATATGGCTACGGACACGGCGTTTACAAGCGTGAAGCCCATCGCCGTGCAGGACAAATATGCGTTGGAAGCCCGCGGCTTGTGGCGTATCAAGAATGACTTTATGGGAGGCCCGTTCGTGTCGCATATGCGTTTGGACACGATAAACCAGCGGATTGTGGTTTCTGAGGTATTTGTCTATTCACCGGATAAGATGAAACGTAACTTGATTCGTCAGATGGAAGCGTCTCTCTACACGCTGCGCTTGCCTTATGCGGTCAAGGACACGGTGCAAACAGCGAAGTCTGTCGCCGAAGAAGGTGAAAATTGAAATGCCGGGACTTGAAAAAGAATATCCTAAAAATCCACATACAAGATAATGGAAAATCATAAAATAAGAGTGGGCATCACCCAAGGGGATGTCAACGGTATCGGATATGAGGTAATTTTGAAGACTTTTGCCGAACCGACAATGTTTGAATTGTGTACACCTATCGTTTACGGCTCGCCGAAAGTTGCCGCCTACCATCGCAAGGCGCTTGACCTGCCGACAAACTTTAGTATAATCAACTCAGGTAAGGATGCCGAGCCCGACCGCTTGAATATCGTGAACTGCAATGCGGACGAAGTGAAAGTGGAGCTTTCCAAACCCACGGAAGAAGGTGGGCGTGCCGCACTCGACGCGTTGGAGAAAGCCGTAGAGGAGTATAAAGCCGGATTGATAGATGTCTTGGTGACAGCACCTATCAACAAGCACACCATTCAGTCGGCTGAGTTCAGTTTCCCGGGACATACGGAGTTCTTGGAAAATGCGTTGGGACAAGGGCAGAAGGCTTTGATGATTTTGATGAAAGATGATTTCCGGATGGCGTTAGTGACAGGGCATATACCAGTCAGCCAGATTGCCTCTACCCTGACCAAAGAACTGATAGAAGAGAAAATCACCATCTTCAATCAGTCGTTGAAACAAGATTTTGCCATCGGCGCGCCGCGGATTGCGGTGCTTGCGCTGAATCCGCATGCGGGCGATGAAGGCTTGCTGGGAACGGAAGAACAAAAGATTATCCAACCGGCCATTGAGGAAATGAGGACGAAAGGTGTCTTCTGTTTTGGGCCTTATCCGGCAGACGGTTTTATGGGTTCGGGTAATTATGCGCATTTTGACGGCATATTGGCTATGTATCACGACCAAGGGCTGGCTCCTTTCAAGGCTTTGGCTATGGACGAGGGAGTGAACTATACGGCCGGGCTTCCGGTAGTGCGTACTTCTCCTGCCCATGGTACGGCATACGACATTGCGGGGAAAGGCGTGGCTTCGGAAGACTCTTTCCGGCAGGCCATATACGTGGCTATTGACGTGTTCCGTAACCGGCAGCGTGAGCGGGTGGCGCGTGCCAATCCGTTGCGCAAGCAGTATTACGAGAAACGGGACGATAGTGACAAACTGAAATTGGATAGCGTAGAAGAGGACTTATAAATATGACAAGAGCGGAAATACAGCAAGTCAAGTTGCGTTTCGGCATTATAGGTAATAACGATGCTTTGTTGCGGGGGATTGACATCGCCATGCAGGTAGCTCCCACGGACTTGTCCGTGTTGATAACCGGAGAAAGTGGCGTGGGCAAAGAAAGTTTCCCGCAGATTATCCACCAATACAGCCGTCGCAAACACGGGCAATACATCGCGGTGAACTGTGGCGCCATCCCCGAAGGAACCATCGACTCGGAATTGTTCGGTCACGAAAAAGGGGCTTTTACGGGAGCCATCAGTGAGCGGAAGGGATATTTCGGCGAAGCAAACGGCGGGACTATATTCTTGGATGAAGTAGGTGAATTGCCATTGCCCACTCAGGCTCGTTTGCTTCGCGTGCTGGAAAGCGGCGAGTTCATCAAGGTTGGCTCATCCAAAGTGGAAAAGACGGATGTGCGTATCGTAGCGGCTACGAATGTCAATCTGACGCAGGCCATAGCCGACGGGCGTTTCCGTGAGGATCTTTATTACCGGTTGAACACGGTGCCCATCCAGGTGCCGCCTTTGCGGGAACGGGGCGAAGATGTTGTGCTTCTGTTTCGTAAGTTCGCATCCGACTTTGCCGAAAAATACCATATGCCGGCTATCCAACTGACCGAAGACGCCCGCCAGTTGCTCTTGGGTTATTCGTGGCCGGGAAATGTGCGCCAGTTGAAGAACATCACGGAGCAGATATCCATCATCGAAGCCAACCGTGAAATCAATGCGACCATCTTGAAGCGCTATTTGCCTCAGAACAATGTACAGCGTTTGCCGGTCCTTTCGGGCGGAAAAGACAATAAAAGCTTTGAGAGTGAGCGCGAAATTCTCTATCAAGTACTTTTCGATATGCGTCGGGATGTGACGGAATTGAAAAAACTGGTGAATGAAATTATGGCCGAACGGGGCGGGAAGAACAATACGTCTGCCTTGTCGGCGGAATCGTATTACGCAGAGCCGTCCCAGCTTATGCCAGCATCGCCTGTCGGCTCTAACGTGCCGACTATTATTCACCAGACATCGCAGCCTGCTCATACTGTGCACCGTCAGCCGTCGGGCGATGACGATATACAAGATACGGAGGAATACGTGGAAGAGACAATGTCGCTTGAAGAAGCAGAGAAAGAAATGATTCGGAAAACGTTGGAGAAAAATCACGGCAAACGGAAGGATACCGCGCAGGACTTGAATATCTCCGAACGTACTTTATATAGAAAGATTAAAGCGTATGGGTTGGATTAAAAAAATAGCAGTAGTGGCGGCTTTGGTCGGTGTGGTCTTGGGCGTGTACTCTTGCCGTATCTCGTTGGGACTGGCGCCTATCAGTTCCATCGACTACTCGAAAGTCAAAACCATTTCGATAGCCAATTTCCCCAACCGGGCGGAATATGTATATGCGCCTTTGGCCGTGCAGTTCAACCAGGAACTGAAAGATATGTTCATCCAGCAGACACGCCTGCAGGTGGTGAATAGCGGTGGAGACTTGGACATTGACGGTGAGATAACGGGGTACAATCAGTATAACGAATCGGTGGACGCCAGCGGGTATGCTTCGAAAGTGAAGGTGACGCTAACGGTGAACGTGCGCTACACCAACAACACGAACCATGAGGAAGACTTTGAACAGCAGTTCTCCGCTTTCCAGACCTACGAGTCGACCCAATTGCTTACCGATGTGCAAGACCAACTGATATCGGTAATGATTGACGATATAACCGAACAGATTTTTAACGCTACCGTAGCAAACTGGTAATGAGTATATGACTTCAGCCCAATTACAACAATGGATTCAGCATCCCGAGCTGTTGGATAGAGACACTTTGTACGAGTTGCGTACATTGGTGGCTCGCTATCCGTATTTCCAGTCGTTGCATTTGCTTTATCTGAAGAATCTTTATCTGTTGCACGATGTCAGTTTTGGGGCTGAATTACGTAAGGCGGTGCTTTATGTCGCCGACCGTCGTTTGCTTTTCTCTTTGATAGAAAGTGACCACTATGCGTTGCACCCCTATAAAACGACAACGGTTCCGATGCAGAATCAGGTGGAAGAGCCCGGAGTGGATCGTACGTTATTCCTGATAGACGCTTTTCTTTCTTCCATGCCTGAGGAACCGCAACCTCAGTCCGTGCCGTTGGACTTGTCCATAGATTATACGGCCTATTTGTTGCAGGACGAAGAGGGGGGTGAAGCGACAAACACCGAAAGCGCGAAGTTGCGTGGGCAGGAGTTGATAGACGGTTTCTTGAACCGGGTTGAGAACGAAACCCCGATGATGCCGGTTCCGGAGAAAGCGCAGGAACCGAATGTCCAGAAAGAAGAATCTTTCTCCATTGGGAAAGAGGTTGAGCCGGAGGAGGACGATGAAGACACCGAAGAAGAGGACACAGCGGACGGAACGGCTGCGGAAGCGTTGGACGATAACTGTTTTACGGAGACTTTGGCCAAAATATACATCAAACAGCACCGATATGAGAAGGCTCTTGAAATTATTAAAAAATTAAGTTTGAATTATCCAAAAAAAAATGCTTACTTTGCAGACCAAATCAGATTTTTGGAGAAATTGATTATTAACGCTAAATCAAAATAACGAAAAATGTATTTATTATTAACTATCTTGATGTTGCTTGCATCCGTGTTGATGTGCTTCATTGTGTTGATTCAAAACTCTAAGGGAGGCGGCTTGGCTTCCGGATTTTCTTCATCCAACCAGATTATGGGTGTACGTAAAACAACCGACTTTTTGGAAAAAACCACGTGGACGCTGGCTGCCGCTATGGTGGTATTCAGCATCGTAGCCGCTTATGCGCTTCCTTCGGGCACGGCAGGTTCTCAGGACGTCATTATGGAGCAGGCTCAACAACAAGAAGCAACCAATCCGTATAACATGCCTATCGGTACAGCTGCACCGCAGACTGACGCTCCTGCAACGACGGCTCCCGCTGCTGCTGACTCTGCAGCCAATTAAGGCTTTTGAGGGAATTTCCCCCTATGAATTATAAAAAGGATAAGGCTGCCTCATTGTCAGACAAGAGGCAGCCTTTTTTAGTTAAATGGAGATTTATGTGTGTTCATTTTTCAACCGCAGATGACGCGGATGACGCAGATTTTTAAATTAAGAACACAGAGTCACGGAGACACGGAGTTTTTATTTTATCCGTCTTATAAATAAACTTCTCTCTGTGTCTTTGTGTCTGAAGTGTTTGAATAAAAAATAAATCCGTGTCATCCGTGTCACTGCGGCTGAAAAATCAGACTACACACAGCTCGATAAATTATCATTTAAATTAGTTCACTTACTGAAAAGAAAAATATGACTGAACAACTCAAACAAAAACTGAGCGATTCCAAGGGTACTCGTTGGGGTGCTTTGTTGGTGGTGGCTTTCACTATGATGGCGGCTTACTACGTAAACGATGTAGTGGCTCCGCTGAAAACAATGCTCGAGCAGGAGCAAGGCTGGAACAGTAGCGATTTCGGGCTGTTTACCGGTGCTTATAGTTTCTTGAATGTATTCTTGTTGATGCTGATATGGGGCGGCTTGATTCTCGACCGCTTCGGCATCCGCTTTACGGGGAAGTTGGCTACTATCCTGATGGTGGGCGGTACGGCGTTAGAGTATTATGCACTGACGGCGTTGGCCGGGGATGAATCTACCATTATGGGGTATAAGACAGGGGTGTTTATCGCATCGGCCGGTTATTCTATATTTGGTGTCGGTGCGGAGGTAGCCGGTATCACTACTACCAAAATTATCGCCAAGTGGTTTAAAGGGAAAGAACTGGCCACGGCTATGGGCGTGCAGGTAGCGTTGGCTCGTATCGGTTCACAAGCCGGTTACGCCATTTCTATTCCTATGGCTCGTGCGTTAGGACTCCCGGCTCCGGTGTTGTTGGGCTTGGCTTTGTTGGTAGGTGGCCTGGTGGCTTTCTTTGTATTTTCCGTAATGGACAAGAAACTGGATAAGCAGATGGAGGCAGAAGTGGCCGAGCGTGGCGGAGAAGACGATAGCGAAAAATTCTCGTTTGCCGATGTGAAGAATATTCTCGTAAATCCCGGTTTTTGGCTGATAGCCCTGTTATGTGTGCTGTTCTATTCGTGCGTATTCCCTTTCCAGAAGTTCGCTTCCGAGCTGATGATTACCAAGTATGGAGTAGATGAATACATTGCGGGCACGTTTGCCGGCCTTCCGGCTTTGGGCGCCTTGTTCCTGACACCGGTTTTCGGTGGCATTATTGACAAATATGGGAAGTCTGCCTCCATTATGATGTTGGGTTCGGCTATGCTGATAGGAGTTCACTTTGTTTATGCTTTGCCTTTCATCCATTATTGGTTAGTGGCCATTGTGTTGATGATTATTTTAGGCATCGCCTTTTCGTTGGTTCCTTCGGCTATGTGGCCTGCCGTGGCCAAGATATTCCCTGTTAGTCAGTTGGGAACGGCCTATGCCTTGATATTCTTCATTCAGAACATTGGCTTGTTTGGGGTGCCGGTGCTTATCGGTACGGTAC
>CALUIQ010000088.1 GCA_944320735.1 uncultured Bacteroides sp.
AGTTAAGCTATGCAAATGGTATGGCTGTGTATGTGACCAATTTCGCCGCCTCTTTAGTGAACGTACAAGTGCCGGACAAGAATGGATTGATGGAGCCGGTTGTTTTAGGATTTGACAGCGTGCAGAATTATTTGGGGACTTATCCCAAGTTTGGAAACACCATAGGACGTTATGCAGGCCGCATAGGAGAAGGAAAGCTTTTTCTTGACGGACAACACTATGAGTTGGAAAAGAACAAAGAGGGGTATGCCATGCACGGAGGCTCAAAAGGGTTCAACCGCCAGTTATTTCGTACGATGGATTACTATGTGCGGGAAGATACGGCCGTAGTGGCGTTCAGTTACAGCAGTCCCCATCTTGAAGGTGGTTTTCCCGGCAAGTTGGATGTGACGGTTGCTTACAAATTGACTCGTAACAACGAGGTCATCATAGACTATGCCGCTACTACCGACCGTCCCACTGTATTGAACTTGACCAATCACAGTTATTTCAACCTTACCGGTTGTAAAAGGCCTGTGACAGGGCACGCTTTTCAGATAATGGCTGATTCCATCACGGAGTTAGGGGAGAGCGTTCCCATTCCGACAGGTCGATTGCTGTCTGTTGCCCATACCCGTTATGACTTTACATCTTTACATAGTATAAAGGATTCTATTAAAACGTATGATATCAATTATAAACTGAGGAAACGTTATCTTGGCGAATTGTCATTAGCGGCTGTTGTGGTAGATTCTGTGTCCGGACGCCGCTTGCGGGCCTATACGACGGAGCCAGGAATGCAGTTTTATATATCCCAATCAGATATGAGTCGGTATGCTGGGCATCAGGGACAACCGTATGGTCGCTATTATGGTTTCTGTCTGGAAATGCAACATTTTCCCGATTCTCCGAATCATCCGCATTTTCCGTCCACAATATTGCGTCCGGGTGAAGTGTACAAACAACGTACTATCTATCAATTTGATTTAATAAACTGAGTAATTTATTAGATTAAAAATTGTATATTTACACCGGTGATAAAATGGAAATTTATGTGTGTTTATTTTTCATAGGTCAGTGATACGGTTTCTCAATCGAAAATGCAACGGTGTTTCACCAGCCATTGCAACGGTGTTTCACCAGCCATTGCAACAGTGTTTCACCAACCATTGCAACAGCGTTTCACTGACCATTGCAACAAAGGCTGATTATACATTTACATAAACTAAAAAAAGGAGATTATGAAAAGTTTAAAGTATTGTTTATTTTTAATGGGAGTATGTATGCTTATGAGTACAAACCTGTATGCGGACAATGAAACGTCCGGAACTCCGGTGAAGAAAACGCGGAGTGAGACATTTATCTATGCCAAGGAAAAGGCTTGGGAACCTGCCGGTGAAGGTGTGAAGCGACAAGTGTTGGGCTATGACGGACAGGTGATGGTCGTAAAAGTAAAATTCGAAAAAGGTGCAGTAGGTACGCCCCATACTCATTATCACACCCAGACCACTTACGTAGCCAGCGGCAAGTTTGAGTTTACGGTGGGAGGTGAGAAGAAGATTGTAGAAGCCGGTGATGGCATCTATATGGAACCGGACGTGCTGCACGGTTGCGTTTGTCTGGAAGAAGGTCTGTTGATTGATTGCTTCTCACCGATGCGTGCGGACTATTTGTCGAAGTGAGAAAGCTTTTGGTAGGGATGAAGGGTGTGTCAATGACACGCCCTTTTTATGGCTTTACTCCATTCACAGCCTATTCTAAAGCCGTTTTTTGCACAAAAATGACTTCAATGAAACAACATTTTTAGCCTTAAGCTCCAATATTATTCTATATAAAACGGTAAACGTTTGCAAGGGGTCACCGGAAGAGAAATTAAACGTTTCCACAATTTGTTGGAAGCTTATGTCGTTTCCGGCAAGGAAGATTTTTACAATGCCTTGTTAAAACGTATCAAAGTGTTTCTGACTTGGCCAACCGGAGATTTGCTGGGCTCACAGGTAATGACCGCTTTGTCTTTGAGCTACGATGCTCTGTATGACAAGTTGCCGGATAAGACGCGCACGGCTATGCTAAAGTGTGTGGAGAAACAAATGAAGTGGGGCTTGAAGCAATGGCCGGGTAAGACGGAGGCACGCCAGATAGACAATCATTTCTGGCAAATGGAACTGTCGGGTAATTTCTGTGCCGCATTGGCTACGGTCGGTGAGTCGGAAGTCGCAAAAGATATGCTGGAGTACACTTATGAACTTTTCATCGCCCGCTTTCCCAATCTGTCTACCAAGTCCGGTAAATCAAAAAAGATGCGTTTCTTGGCTATTATCCAGTTGGGGGACAAAGGAAATACGCTGCTTTCTGCCACAATGAATAAGGACGGGAACATCAAGTTGGGGGATATCCTGATTAAGGCCGAGATGGATGCGAGCAAGTCCGCACTTATGACTGTCGAGACGCCGGAGTCTACCCTTACTGTTTATGGAACGGACGGAAAGTGCGGATATACTTCGTTAAAGGAAAAGGGTGAGCCTACCGAAGTGGTTTGCAGAAATCAGTATCCCGAACAAATTCCTTATTGATATGTTAGAAAACATATTTTCCCCTTTCCCATTCATACTATGCTCTGAGGCCGATTTTGAACAAATATGACTTTGGGTGAACAAGATTTGTATCTGCAAAAATCGAAATTGTTTGTAATATGAACAAAATTTTGTTAAGGGGCGTCTTATTTACCTAATTTTGCACCCCGATAAACGTAATTCTAATGTATAACCTTAGGATTTAATTTTATTTCATCTATGCAAAAATTTAAAAGTTTTTTAGTAGCAATCCTTGCTTTTGTGGGTATGCAGGCATACGCACAAAGCGTGACTGTCACCGGTAAGGTGGTTGATCCTGATGGATATGAAGTGATTGGTGGTAGCGTCACCATAAAAGGCGCTGCCGGAGTTGGAACGGTTACCGATGTGAATGGTAACTATTCTCTGCAAGTAAACAATGCGTCGAAGGACGTGTTGGTATTCTCTTATGTGGGTATGAAGACCCAAGAAGTACCCGTAAACGGACGTAATCTTATTAATGTAACGATGGAAGCGGACGCCGTGCTGCTGGACGAAGTGGTTGCGGTAGGATACGCAACGGTGAAACGCCGCGACTTGACCGGTTCTGTGGCTTCAGTCGGTACACAGGAAATCTCTAAAATACCTGTTAGTGACGTGTCTCAGGCATTGGCTGGACGTATGGCCGGTGTGCAAGTGATACAGAGCGAAGGTGCGCCGGGCGCAGAGGTTTCTATCCGTGTACGTGGCGGTATCTCCATTACGCAAAGTAATGAGCCGCTATACGTTATTGATGGATTTCCCAGTGAAGACGGTATGGCAAGTTTGGACCCCGCTGAAATTGAAACCATCGACGTGCTGAAAGATGCTTCTGCCACGGCTATCTATGGTGCCCGTGGTGCCAATGGTGTAGTAGTTATTACTACTAAGAATGGTAGCAAGGGCAGTGGTAAGGCTACGGTGACATTCGATGCCTATGCGGGTGTGAAGACATTGGCCAAGAAATTGGACGTACTGGATCCGTATGAATTTGCTTTGTTGGACTATGAGAGAACCTTGTGGCGTATGAGTACCGGTGACGGTGGCGGCGAAGCGATGAACACTTGGAGCAACCGTTATGGTGCATACGAGGATATAGCGGCAAACTATGCTAATCGCAAAGGTATTAACTGGCAGGAAGAGACCTTGGGGCGCACGGCCGTTACGCAGAACTACCGCGTGGCCGTATCGGGAAACACGGATAAAATGAGTTATAGTTTGGCTTACTCTTTCTACAATGAAGAAGGTGCCATGGTGTATAGTGGTTCCAAGAAGCATAATATTTCGTTCAATATGAACCACGAGGTGAACAAGTGGTTGACGGTGAACTCACGTATCAGCTATGACCAACGTAAGGTGGAAGGTATGGGAACATCAGAGAATGGTGACCGTTTCAACAAAATGCAGCACATCCTTCAGTACCGTCCTACAGTAGGTATTGAAGGTAGCGATACGGATTTGCTGACGGGTATGGACCCTATCTTGTCAGATGACAGTGGTAACGTAATGCAGAATCCGCTAATCTCGGCCAGTGAGGAAACGAACGACCGCGAATGGCATACGTTCCAAGCCAATGCGGGTGCTACCATAAAACTGTGGAAAGGACTGACGTTCCGTAGCACGGTGGGTATGCGCTATCAGAACCGTCGCAACGATGTATTCTATGGTGATGAGTCTATGACGGCTATGCGCTCGAGCATTAACGGTACTATTACAAATTTGGAGAGCGGTAGCTTCCAAACTTCTAACGTGCTGACATACAATTGGAGCAACGACAAGCATGACATTACGGGAATGGTCGGACATGAATATGTAAATTCGTGGAGCCGCAACTTCTCGGCCGGTGCCAACCAATTCCCCAACGATGACATAGGTTTGGGTGACTTGTCACTGGGTACACCGATTACACCGACCAGCAGCGTGAATTATGATGACAAGCTGTTGTCTTTCTTTGCGCGTGTGAACTACAGTCTAATGGACAAATACCTGTTGACGGCTTCGGTACGTGCCGATGGTTCCTCGAAGTTCAGTGAGAACAATAAATGGGGCTACTTCCCGGCCGTGTCTGCTGCTTGGCGCTTGGGTGAAGAAGAGTTCATTAAGGATTTGAACATCTTCTCAGACTTGAAACTGCGTGTGGGCTATGGTTTGGCAGGAAATAACCGTATTGGCAGTTATCGAAGTTTGGCTCTATTGAGTTCAGTAACGGCTGCAAACGCTAATGGCGCTCAAGCTGGATACGCTTCCAATCAGGTTCCCAACTCCGATTTGAAATGGGAGGCCAACAAGACGTTCAACTTGGGCTTGGATTTTGGCTTTTTGGATCAGCGCATTACTATTTCTCCGGAATTCTACATCAATCGAAGCAGCAACCTGCTGTTGGACGCACGCCTGCCGGAATCGTCCGGTTATTCGACTATGGTGTTGAATGCGGGTGAAACCAAGAATGTCGGTGTGGATTTGACCATCAACACTGTAAACATCACTAATAAGAATTTTACGTGGTCTACGGCGGTTACTTTCTCGCATAACAAGAATACGGTGGAGAGACTGACTGGCGAAGAAGTTCAATTTTATTTGGCAAACTTTGGCTATAGTGGTGCCGCTTCTTCTCACCTAATCGGTGTGGGTCAACCTTTGGGACAGTTCTACGGCTATGTTACTGACGGGCTGTACACGGCCGATGACTTCTCGGGTTACGATGCAACCACCAATACATATACGCTGAAAGAAGGTGTGGTGAAACGTGAAGGTGCACAACCGGGTTACTGGAAATTCAAGGATTTGAGCGGGAATAACGAAATCGGTGAGGAGGACAAGACTGTCATCGGTAACGCTTCGCCTACGTTCTATGGCGGTATCAACAACAACTTCACGTGGAAAAACTTCGATTTGAGTATTTTCTTGACTTATAGTTATGGGGCGGAAGTCTTGAACGCCACTAAGTTGACGAACACCAAGACCGCCTATACGAACAAAAACGTATTGGCAGTAGCTAACGCTGATGCACGTTGGACCAATATGAATGCCAATGGTGAGTGGGTTACGGATTTGGCAGAATTGGCAGCCTTGAACCAAGGCAAGACGATGGCTTGCTTCGATGACAACGGTGCCGGCAACCAATTGATTCACTCATGGGCTGTGGAAGACGCTTCTTACTTGAAGCTGAGCAATATCACAATAGGATATACATTCCCCAAACAGCTCATCAGCAAAATTGGTCTGACGAAACTGCGCCTGTATGCCACTGGCAACAACCTGCTGACGTGGACTCCTTATACGGGTTATGACCCCGAAGTGTCTACTATGAGTAGTCAGTTGACTCCCGGCGTGGACTTCGGTGCCTATCCGAAGAGCCGTTCATTTGTATTTGGCGTGAACGTGGCATTCTAAAATCTGAAACCTAAAAAGAAAAATGACAATGAAAAGAAATAAGTTTATGTATGGCGCACTATGCGCTTTGGTAGCTGCTAATATCACTTCTTGTGATTTGACGGAGCAACCCGATTCCTACTATGATATGGGGAATTACTTCACCACAGAAGACAAGGCACACATGGCGGTTGTGGGTATCTATGACAGTTTTGAGATATTAGAGTATTATGGTCAGGATATGATGCCGTGTTTTGGCTCGGACGATATGTTTATGGTACGTGGTATGGCCAGCGATGGAACCCGGCGTGACATCTCGCATTATACATTAACATCTACCAACGTATGGATTGGAGCTATTTGGGAACAGATATATCAAGGCTTGGATCGGGCGAATTTGGCCATTTCGGGCATTGAAGGAATGGAAGGTTTCGCAGAGAATACTACGCTGCAAGCTTATGCGGCGGAAGCTCGGTTCTTACGAGCTTTCATGGCTTTCGATTTGGTGAAAATGTGGGGTGATGTTCCATTCTCTACCCAATATACCAATTCGTATGAGATTTCGCACAAACCTCGTACGAGTCGTGAGGAGATTTACGATCAAATCATCGCAGACTTGGATTATGCCAAAGAACATCTGCCTTCTCGGGGCGATGTTACGGCAGAACGGCCGTGCCGCGGTGCCGCCCATGCTATGTTAATGCGTGTGTATTTGCAGCGTGCCGGATACAGTTTGGATCGTGCGAGCCGTACTTTGACGCGTCCGGACGATGCTACCCGCCAAACTTATTTTAATGCGGTGATAACCGAATGGGAAGCTATGCAGTCGGAGAATGAACACGGTTTCTATAGCGGTGGTTACGAGCAGTTGTTCAAGAACTACTCTGAATTAGTGGTGGACAACCAAGAGAGTTTGTGGGAAATCGCTTTTGAGCCGAATGCTGGCGAGAGAGACAATTCTGGTATTTGGGCTACTTACAATGGGCCGTTGGTGGATGCACCGGGAAGTTATCCGGGAACATCCAGTTATATTGGTCGTGCCAATGCTTTCTTTACGGTGTTGCCCTATTGGAAATGGTTCTATGAATCGAATGCGGATGGTACCCAAAAAGACATTCGCCGTGACGTGAATGTGGTGGACTATGCCATCAAGTGGAACAAGAATACGGAAACGCAAGAGGTGTCAACCACTTGCAACGAAATAGCTACCAATCTGTACCGTTATCCTGGAAAATGGCGTAGGGAATGGATGGCACGCGGTTGGGTAGACCCGAACAATACTGGGGTCAACTACTGTCCGTTGCGTTATGCGGACGCAGTGTTGATGGCAGCCGAAGCTTATAATGAAACCGGGAACACGGCTCAGGCTTGGACGTTGCTGAACAGCGTGCGTACCCGTGCAAACGCCACTCCCGTCTCCACCGCCAACTATGCCGAGTTTTATAAGGCTCCCAAGGTGTATGACCTGAGTTTCATCCCCGATGGCGATGATGCAGGGAAGTTCCGTACCGCTCTTTATTGGGAACGCGGATTTGAATTGTGTTATGAAGGACAGCGTAAATACGACCTGCTTCGTTGGGGTATTTTGGCGGAATCTTTACAAGCTGCCCAAAGTTACATAGAGCAATGGGTGCCCGGACCGCTTGAGCATATTTCCGATAAAAAAAGGGAGACTTGGGATCCTGTAGATTGGGCTACTAAAAATTATGCCGCAGGGCATAACTTCCAAACTGGTAAGCATGAGTTGATGCCTATTCCCTTGGATGAAATTCAATCAAATGCAGCTCTCAATGGTGAGAACAATCCGGGGTATTAATTCAACAATGAAGGTATCAGGTAAAAAGATTCGTTTTCACGTAACTGTTTAAAAAGGTTTATCCCGGGGCTTTCCGCATAAAAGGGAGTCTCGGGATTTTTTGCATAACAGAATCGTCATAAAATGATACTTGTTTTTGAACGAGATTGATTAACTTTGTAACGAACAATATACTTATATTAATATGAATAAACTGCTTCTGATATGCGGAGCCGCCATTAGCATAGGCTTGGCGAGCTGCTCTTCTCCACAGAAAGGAGATGACTATGGATGGCTGAAGAACGCCATCGACGTATCGGCTGTCCAACTGAAGACCACGGCTGGTGAGGTGGGGGACACGGTGTTGCTGCCGCGCTCCATCTGGACGGGTTATGATATGGATTTTCTTTGTGCCCAACTGGAACGTGACCCGGCTACATTCAAGGATTCGTTGCGCGTAAAGCCGGTACACGCCACTTTGGGTAGCCGCCGTTATTGCTCGTCCATCTATGACTGGACCAGCGGCTTTTTCCCCGGAAACCTCTGGTTGGCCTATGGACTGACACTGGATAAACAGTTGGAGGTTGAGGCTATCCGTTTTACCAATTATCTGTATCCATTGCGTCAGTATAAAAATACGCACGACATCGGCTTTATGATGAACTGTAGTTATGGCAACGCTTATCGCACAGAGCCGGCTGACAGCGTGCGGCAAGCGTTGATAGAGACCGCTGACAATCTATGCGGACGTTTCAACCCACAGATTGGTTGCATCCGTTCGTGGGACTTCGGGCGGTGGAATTTCCCGGTCATCATCGACAATATGATGAACTTGGATTTGCTGTTCTATGTGTATCACTTGACGGGGGACACCAAGTATAAGGACATAGCCCTGAAGCATGCCGACACTACGATGAAGAACCACTTCCGCAAGGACTACTCGTCGTGGCACGTGGTGAGCTACAACGATGACGGATCGGTGGAACTGAAATGTACGCACCAAGGCAAAAATGATGACTCGTCGTGGGCACGTGGTCAGGCTTGGGCGGTGTATGGATATACTTCGTGCTATCGTGAGACAAAGGATGCCAAATATCTGGAACAGGCCAAACACATAGCGGATTACATTATGACGAGCGTACAGACCAACGATTCCATCCCCTTGTGGGACTACGATGCGCCCGTTACTCCCCAAACTCCCCGCGACGCTTCGGCAGCAGCGGTGACGGCTTCGGCTTTGATAGAGATGAGTACGCTAATGGAAGATGGACAAGCCTATTTCCGTTATGCCGAACGCTTGCTGAAGAATCTTTCTTCACCTGCTTACCTGGCCAAGCCGGGCGAGAACCAAGGGTTCATCCTGATGCACTCCACAGGCTCGCTGCCTAATGGCTCGGAGATTGACACTCCGATAAACTATGCGGATTATTATTACTTGGAGGCACTGACGCGTTATATGCGGGTAAAAGGCATCGCATACAAGGATTTATAAAAAACAAATAGAATACGAAACTATGAACATCAAAAAAACTATCTTAGGACTCTGTTGCCTTTGGGTGGCCACTGTAGCAGCTGACGCCCAACAGTTGCGCAAAGAAGTATTCGACATGCTGGACTTGAAACGTCCGGGGTTGGAACAGGTAAAATCGGCTTGTGAACGTCAGCAGTGGGATAGTGCCGCTGTGGCATTGTTGGATTACTACCGTCACCGCACAGGTGTAGTCCAGCCGGATATCGACCTGAATCACCTGAAGATTTCAGAGAAAGAACAGAAATGGGCGGATGACGCTTTGGAGCATACTTTCTTTGTACACTACGGTTATCAACCCTCCTATAACTATGGTAAGGATATTAACTGGGAATATTGGCCTGTGCAAGACAACGAGCTGCGTTGGCAGTTGCACCGTCACAAGTGGTTCACTCCTATGGGAAAAGCCTACCGTCTGTCTGGCGATGAGAAATATGCCAAGGAATGGGTATATCAATATATGGATTGGATAAAGAAGAATCCGTTGGTTCCGGTTACCAAAGAAGAATTCGAGCAAGGCAGTGCCGGCGAGGTACGTGCTACGAACGAGAATGCCCGCTTTGCTTGGCGTCCGTTGGAGGTGAGCAACCGTCTGCAGGACCAGACGCGGCAGTTCTTGTTGTTTGTCGTGTCGCCAGCCTTTACTCCGGAGTTCCTTACGGAGTTCTTGGTCAACTACCACCGTCACGCGGCCTTCATCCTGAAAAATTATTCGGACCAAGGTAACCATCTTTTGTTCGAAGCGCAACGTATGGTCTACGCCGGTGCTTTCTTCCCCGAGTTTAAGGAAGCCAAAACTTGGCGTGAGAGTGGTATTGGCATCCTGAACCGCGAAATTAAGAAGCAAGTGTATGCGGACGGTGGACAGTATGAACTGGATCCGCATTACCACTTGGCGGCCATCAACATCTTCTGCCAGGCATTGCGTATGGCGGACGCCAATGGTTTTCGGAGCGAACTGCCGACCGAGTATGTGGAAACCATCAAGAAGATGATTGAATTTTATGCCAACATTTGTTTCCCCGATTATACCAATCCTTGCTTCAGCGATGCCAAGCTGGGCGAGCGCACGGCGGAGGTGAACAACTACAAGGCGTGGTTGAAACTGTTCCCTGACTGTGAGTGGATACGCTGGTATGCTACCGAAGGCCGTGAAGGTGCTCCACTGTCTTATTGGTCTCACGGTGCATTGGCAAGCGGATTTTTCACTTTCCGTACAGGTTGGGATATGGGTGCCAATGTGATGGTGGTAAAGGCCGGTCCTAAAGGCGAATGGCACTGCCAGCCGGACAATGGTACGTTTGAATTGTGGTTCAATGGGCGCAACCTCTTCCCGGACAGCGGTTCGTACGTGTATGCCGGTGATGAGGAGGTGATGAAGCTGCGCAATTGGTTCCGCCGTACCAAGTCACACAATACGTTGACATTGGATGGAAAGACGCTGGAAACCACGCAGTCCGTCACCAAGCTATGGCAACCAGAAGGTGACGTGCAGACGTTGGTGACGGAGAATCCCAGCTACCAAGGATTGAAACATCGCCGTACGGTGTTCTTCGTGGACGGTACCTACTATGTTATTGTAGATGAAGCTGTAGGCGAAGCTACTGGTACAGTGAACTTGAACTACCATCTTTGCGAAGGCACAGTGAACGTGGATGCCAAGCACAACTCTCTGACTACCGCTTATGAGGGCGCAAGCAACGTGAAGCTGCAATGTTTCCCCGAGCGGAAAGGCACAATGAGCGAGGAAGAGGGGTGGCGTTCTACGGCCTATCGTCACCGTGTGCCCCGCACGTCCGTAGCATTCAACGTCGAGAAGAAAAACGCAGACCCCATACGCTACATTACGGTCATTTATCCGGTGAAGGATACGGCCGCTTACCCGCAGTTGAAAGCCAAGTTCAAGAACAAGACTTTCGATGAAAAAGGCGTAACGGTGGAAGTCAGCGTGAACGGCAAGAAACGGCTGCTGAAAGCGGAAATAAACTAAATGAAGAATATAGCCGTGGATTGTTTATTCTTCAGCCGCAGATAACACGGATGACGCAGATTTATTTTTTTATTCAAACACGGAGGCACAAAGGCACAGAGAGAAATTTATTTATAAGATGGATAAAATAATAAGAACTCTGTGTCTCCGTGACTCTGTGTTCTTAATAAAAAATCCGTGTTATCTGCGGCTGAAAAATAGACACACAGTAAATATGATTAGTTACTTAATTTGTAAATCGTAAATATGAGAAAGTTTCCTTTATACTGTTTGCCTTTGGCCGCGGCGGGAATGGTTTCTTGCCAGCAGCCGGGAGAAAAGGCTGACCGTCCGAACATCATCTTTATGATGACGGACGACCATACTACGCAGGCTATGTCGTGCTATGGCGGACAGCTTATCCAGACACCCAATATGGATCGTCTTGCGGCGGAGGGCATCCGTATGGATCGCTGCTTTGCGGTCAATGCTTTGTCCGGTCCGTCACGTGCTTGTATTCTGACGGGCAAGTTCAGCCACGTGAACGGTTTCACGGACAATGCCAGTACCTTCGACGGTGACCAACAGACTTTTCCCAAGCTGTTGCAACAGGCGGGATACGAAACGGCCATCATTGGCAAATGGCACCTTATCAGCCAACCGCAGGGATTCGACTACTGGTGCATTCTCAGTGGCCAGCACGAACAAGGGGACTATTACAATCCGGACTTCATAGAGAACGGACAACCTTTGCGGGAGGAAGGATACGTCACGGATGTGGTAACGGACAAGGCCATCGCTTACTTGGAAAATCGGGATAAGAGTAAACCTTTCTGCCTGATGTACCATCAGAAGGCTCCCCACCGCAATTGGATGCCTGCCCCGCGTCACTTGGGTATGTTCAATCATACGGTATTTCCCGAACCTGCTACCTTGTTTGACAACTACGAAGGCCGTGGCACGGCAGCCCGCACGCAGGATATGTCCATAGCCCACACCTTGACTGAGGACTGGGATTTGAAACTGCTGACCCGCAATGAGCTGTTGGCCGACACCACCAACCGCCTTAGTCAGGTCTACAGACGTATGCCACAAGACGTGCAGGCCAAGTGGGACTCGGTCTATGCCCCCCGCATCGCTGAATATCGTAGCGGTAAGCTGAAAGGCAAAGAATTGATTAGTTGGAAATATCAACAATATATGCGCGATTACTTGGCCACCGTTGTGGCTGTGGACGAGAACATCGGCCGCCTGCTGGATTATTTGGAACAGACCGGTGAACTGGATAATACTATCATTGTCTATACTTCCGACCAAGGCTTCTTCTTAGGCGAGCACGGGTGGTTCGACAAGCGTTTTATGTACGAAGAATGTCAGCGTATGCCGCTCATAGTGCGTTATCCGAAGGCCATTCCCGCAGGTAGTGTGTCGTCCGCCATTGCTATGAACGTGGACTTCGCCCCCACTTTCCTCGACTTTGCAGGAGTGGAGATTCCCGCCGACATACAGGGGCGTTCACTTCGTCCCGTCCTAACCAATGGTGGTGCCGAACCCGCCGATTGGCGCAAGGCTGCTTATTACCATTATTATGAATATCCCGCCGAACACTCCGTGAAGCGGCATTACGGCATCCGGACGAAAGACTTCAAGTTGATACATTTCTACAACGACGTAGACGAGTGGGAGATGTATGACTTGGCTAACGACCCTCACGAACTGAACAATGTCTACGGTCGTCCCGAATATGCCGACCGGCAAGCGGAACTGATGGAACTGCTCCGCGAGACGCAGCAACAGTACGGCGATACGGATCCCGACGAGAAAGTGCGCGAACTCTTCAAGGGTGACCGCCGGATGATGCCGGGACGGTAAATGATAATTTATCGGGCTGCGCTATGCATTCAATGGACCACAGATGACACAGATAAGACAGATTTACACAGATTTTAAAGGGCTTTGCCACAGAAAAAAATAAAAATCTGTGGTCATCTCGTCTAATCTGTGTCATCTGTGGTTCATTGTAAACACACAGTTAAATTCCCATTTAACAAAATTGTAAATTGCTAAATAATAAGTGAACTGATGAACAGAAGAACATTTTTAAAGAACACAGGCTGGTCTTTTTTAGGACTGGCCGCATCTGGCAGCCTGCTTTCTGCTTGCCAGATGGGTACACCTGCCGCCAAAAAAAGTATGCCTTCGCCCAGCGGACTGCGTTATTTTTGGGGTGACTTGCACAATCATTGCAATCTCACCTATGGGCATGGCGATATGCGTGACGCTTTCGAGGCGGCCAAGGGACAGTTGGACTTTGTGTCCGTCACACCGCACGCTATGTGGCCCGACATACCCGGAGCCAACGACCCGCGCCTGAAGTGGGTCATCGACTACCACACCGGTGCTTTCAAGCGTCTGCGAGAGGGAGGATATGAGAAGTATGTGGCTATGACGAACGAGTATAACAAGGAAGGAGAGTTCCTGGCGTTCATCGGTTACGAATGCCACAGCATGGAGCACGGTGACCATGTGGCGTTGAACTATGACCTCGATGCACCGTTGGTGGACTGTACTTCTATTGAGGATTGGAAACAGAAAGCCCGCGGGCACAAGGTGTTCATCACGCCCCACCACATGGGCTACCAGACGGGCTACCGCGGCTACAACTGGCGCTACTTCACCGAAGGCGACCAAACACCTTTCGTTGAGATGTATTCACGCCACGGGTTGGCCGAAGGTGATATGGGCGACTATAACTATCTGCACGATATGGGGCCGCGCCAATGGGAGGGCACCATCCTTTATGGTTTGGAGCAGGGTCATAAGTTCGGCCTCATAGGCTCTACCGACCAGCATGCGGGCTATCCCGGAAGCTATGGCGACGGGCGTGTGGGTGTATTGGCCAAGTCGCTCACCCGCGACAACATTTGGGAAGCTTTGCGTACTCGCCATACTTGTTGCGCCACGGGCGACAAGATAAATGTCGATTTCCGTCTGAACGATGCCCTCCCTGGTGACGTGGTACGTGGAAACAGCCGTCGTATTTATCTGAACGTACAGGCAGGCAGTTGCATTGACTACGTAGACATTGTTAAGAATGGCAAGTGCATCGCCCGTCTCAGCGGGCCGCTGTTGCCCGAAATGCCCCAGGGAGATGAAGTGCGCTGCAAGGTCAAAATGGAGTTCGGCTGGAATCGTGAGGAGGAATATGTGCACTGGCAGGGACTGCTGTCCTTAGACAAAGGGCGCATCAATGCTGTGGAGCCTTGCTTCCGGGGTGCGGCTTTCACTTCACCGCAACCGGGCGAGCCGGAATTTAAGACCCGGGTGAACCACATCGTTTCGGTCACCGATACCGCCACTGAGCTGGATATGTACAGCACCAAGAATCCCAACACCACGACACCGGCTATGCAAGGCGTCATCTTGGATGTCACTATGCCCCTCGACGGACACATTACGGCCGACTTCAACGGCAAGAAGTTCAGCCACACGTTGGGCGAGCTGCTGGAAGGCTCACGTTCGCACTTTATGATAGGCTGGCTCAGCGAGGCCATCCTCTTCAACCGCGCTATGCCCGAAAGCTGCTTTACTGTAGAGCATTATCTGGAGGACAAGGAGCCTGAGCGTGACACGGATTACTATTACGTCCGCGTACGTCAGCGCGACGGGCAGTGGGCTTGGAGCAGTCCCATTTGGGCGGAACGGATGTGATGATTTTAGATTTCAGTATGAGGGTGTGTCATAATTAAGAAATAGAACACAGAGGCACAAAGACACAGAGAAAATAGATTTGTAAATCAACGAAATAAAATCTCTGTGTCTCTGTATCTCCGTGTTCAAAATCATTTTGATGCGCCCTCATACTAAATCCTTACCCCTTACCCTTCTTCCGCAGGCTGATGGTCTTGTTGGCCACCAACGGATGTGCCCAAAAACCGATGAAGGTAATGTAGCCCATAAAAAGAAAGATGAGGCACATACCTGTGCGCAAGGAAGTCATATCGGCCAGCAGACTGATGAGCAACGGACCTCCCGCTCCACCTACAATACCCGTGCAGAGGATGCCGGCAAAAGAACCGTGATAGGCCGTGGCCGTGTTGAGCGCCAGCGAGAATACAATGGAATACATCATCGAGATGCAGAAACCGATGGCCGGGAAAGCCACTGTGGCCACACTCGCCGTGCCAAATAGTGCCGATGCCAACAACGCAATGGACAATATGCCGGACACCTGCAACAGACGGCGACTGTCTACCAACTTCAGCGCAATCATTCCTACAATGCAGCCCAAAGTCATCGAGCCCCAAAACCAACTGACACATTTGGCTCCTACCGTGCGCGGGTCGATGTCGTGATACCGTTCCAAAAAAGTGCTCATAAAGACAGATGTCCCTTGCTCGGTAGCCACATAGCAGAATATGCCCAAAAAGAACAACCACACATACCACTGACGGAACAAACTGAAGTAGGAGGCCGAAGAGCCGCTGCGCTCATCGTCACGCAGTTCGATGTGAGGAAAGCGCGCTATGGCCACGATGACCAACATCACTGCCAGTATAGCCGTAAATACCCAATAGAGAGCCACCCAGGGCAACTCCAGCGGCGTGACCGAAGCCAAAATGTCCAGCAAAGCGTTTTGCCCAGCCACGTACACTTCAGGAGAAAGGGCGTGAATGAGCCACGCGTAAACCAGCGGGCTGACAAAAGATGCGGCGCCAAACACAAACTGCGCCAGTTCGGCCACAAAAGCGTAATTCTCCTCACCACCTACCACGCGCTGCAACGGGTTGATGACCGTTTGCAACATAGCCATACCCAGGCCGATGATGAAGGAAGAAGCTAACAACACACCGTAACACGGCATACACGCGAACAGTATTGACCCGATAAAGGGCATAGAGAAGCCGGCAAAAAGCACGGGCTTCTCACCGTAACGGTCGATAAGCAACCCCGCGGGAATAGACATCACGGCATAGGCTAAAAAGAATGAGGTGGGGATGAATCCCGCCATAGCCAAGTCCTTCAGTTGAAAATTATCAATGATGTCCGGTATGAGCGGCCCTAGGATGTTCGTTATAAAGGAGATGGTGAACCAGAACATCATAATGGCCACCAACGATAAATATCTCTTCTGCATTTTACTGTTTTTAAAAATAACTTCTCAACTATTCCAATACCAATGATGCGGCTCCTACCAGACCGGCCCGGTTGCCCAGCGTGGCACGTACTATCTCTGTTTGGCAAGCGCAACTGGGAATCACCTGCCCGGCTACGACCCGGCGCAACTGTTCGATGTAGAAATCACCCGCTTCGCAGATGCCTCCGCCTATCACTACCCGTTGTGGGCTGAAGATATTGATGAAGCCTGCAATACCTCGCCCCAAGTAGTAGAAATGCTCTTCCATACACTTCACTGCCAAAGGTTGCCCTTCCAAGTAGAGACGAGTAATGAGTTCTCCGTCCGCAGGGCGATCCAATGCCAGTCCTTCCTGTTGAGCCAATGAGGAAAAACGGCGCACCAAGGCGGAAGTAGAGGCATAGTGTTCCAGACAGCCTGTAGCCCCGCAGTTACACTGTTCCCCATTGGCTATCAGGGGCGTGTGTCCCAACTCAGTTCCTCGTCCGCCGTAACCTGAAAACAGATGTCCGTCTATGATGATGGCACCTCCGATGCCCGTGCCCACGGTCAGGAACACTACGTGCGTGCAGCCCCGTCCGGCTCCGTAGCGCGTCTCGCCCAGGCCCATTAAGTTAGCGTCGTTATTCACGCGGACTTTCAAGCCCGTGTGTAGTTCTAACGGTGTCGCCACATCTATTTGTTCCCATCCTTTGATGTTCTCCGCTCCGCCCAGCACCCGGCGTCCGTCCGTATCGACAATGCCCGGCGTGCCCAAGCCGATGCCGGTGATGTCTCCGTCCAAACCTTCGTTGCGAGCTGAGTGGAGTACCGCGTCCGCTGCCCGTGACAACTGTTCCAACACCGCTTCCGCGGATTCGTCTGCCCGTGAGGGCAATTTCCCTTCGAAGCGCACGTCACCCGCCTCGCTCACCAAGGCATATTTGATGCTCGTGCCCCCTAAGTCTATTCCAATCGCTTGTTTCATTATTCTGTTAATATTAGTTTTGATAAATGGGAATTTAGCGGCCGGGGAGGTCGCAATTGACAATTAACAATGGACAATTGACAATGATTTGCTAATCAATAACCGACTCATTGTATTTGCTAATTGTTAATTGTCAATTATCAATTGTCAATTGTGCGCGGAGCGCACATAAATTATCATTTAATGTGCTATGTCTTATACTGACATAGGTAGACACATTTATGAACAAATAAATGTGTTATAAAAATGCGTAAACGAAAAGAAATCTTCAGTGAGGAATTTAAGCTGTCAGTCCTTCGGGACTATTACAGTAACGGTCTGAGCAAACGCGGTTGTGCTCGAAAGTATAAATTGAGTCACGCATCTTTGCTTTATGGTTGGATCAAGAAGTATGAGAATGTGGTAAAACCCTTATCTTTGCCTTCTGAAACATTCCAGGAGGACAGCCCAATGGCAAATCGAAACAAAGAAAGTTACCGCGAAGAGAATGCGCAGTTGAAGAAGCGCGTCAAGGAGTTGGAGAAAGCCCTGTCTTTCTCTCGTTTGGAAACCGAGGCTCGTGATTTGATGATAACGCGTGCCGAGGAATACTTTAACATCCCCATCCGAAAAAAACCTGGGGCCAAATAGTAACGGAACTGGTCAGCGGGCGCGGCCTGAAGGTTGCGCTTGCCTGCCGTCTGTTTGGCCGTTGTCGTCAGGCTTTCTACCAGTCGAAAGCCGACATCGTGCCGGAATTGAAACGGGAGCGTGTCATCATAGAAAACATACAGGCAATCCGCAAGGAAGACCCCGGGATCGGCGGTTATAAGCTTTGGATCATGCTTTGCGCCCTGTTTGGCACCGGTTTTATGCCCGGTCGTGACAGCTTCTACATGCTTCTGCGCCGGCATCACCTGATGCTTCCCCCTCGAAAAGTGCGTCATACGACAAACTCCAACCACCGCTACCATAAGTGGAAGAATTTGGTAAAAGGGCTTGTCCCCACGGCAGCCAACCAACTATGGGTCGCTGACATCACCTATATAGACCTTGCCGATGGGAATGTGTGTTACCTGCATCTGATAACCGACGCCTACTCGCACAAGATTGTGGGTTGGGTGCTTGCCGACACACTACGTGCCGCCATCACCCTGCAGGCTTTGGAACAGGCCGTCAGCCAGGCCGTTTCCATGAAAGGAAGCGAGAGCCTTGAGGGGCTGATACACCACTCCGACCGTGGCGTGCAATATTGCTGTGACGATTATGTGGCCATGCTGCAGGCCCATGGCATCGCCATCAGTATGACCGAGGACTATAATCCTACGGACAACGCCATAGCCGAGCGGACCAACGGTATTATAAAGATTGAACGTGTCTACAGCCAACGTCATTTCAATGACATTGAACATGCCCGTAATGTCATCGGCAGATACATTCATTTCTACAACTATCATCGCCCGCACATGAGCATCGGGTATAAGGTGCCTGCCGTGGCGCATTTGGAGCAGGGAGAACAAAAAAGGATGTGGAAAAAGAAAAATTATGCACCCAAAAACGTCAAAAATGAAAATAATAACGTATCATTGCAAAGCCGAACGACAAAGTCGGGTGAAAGCGTATGCCGGAGTACCTGACCGAAAATCGAATGCCCCATCGAGGGGCATCCGATTTTGCCGAACAACAAGGTCGGGCTCTGCGTGTCCAGAGTATCTGACTAGGAAAACAGTACTACTTCTCAGGAAATGTCTACTAAAACAGGAGCATTATCCGAATGGTGTCTACTAACTTATACTAACTTAGTTTATAAAACAAAAAAGTGTCTAGTGAAATCAGGAAAAGACACTATCCCTTCCCTTTAAATCAGAAGGGCGTCCCCTTTAAATGAAAAACATCCGATGATTTCCTTCACAAGAAGCGGTGTTTTGTACCGAAAAAGCCTATGTTTTGCGCGCTGAGTGCGCTTTAGTTGAGCTTGCGAGAGTTGAATAAAAATAATATACATTTCATTTCTTTTTCTCCTCCTCCCCTCTCGTCGAAGGGTCCATAGTGGACCCTGGACCCAAAATGGACCCTAAAAACGATGCACCAGCCGAGAAGGATATTACTAGAATAGTGATTATCAAGAGGATGCGATTCGTCACATCCTACAGGCAAGAAGCATATACCCGCAAGGCAGAGGACTGGCGCAGGTAGTTGCCAACCGGCTTGAAGAAGTCAGAATTCCGTACATTTCATTAGTCGCTCGTACACCTGCGGATGGAGGAAATAGCGGATGTCCTTGCCTTCCGCCAAGGCTTGGCGGATGAAGGTGGAGCTAATCTCGAACACGGGGGATTGCACCAACCGTACTTGGGGAGGAAGCGCCGAAGCGTCTACCGGATAGCCGGGACGAGGATAGACGAGGATGGGGTTTTCGGCCAACAAACGTTCGGACTGATACCAGCGGGGGAAGGAAAGCCAGTTGTCCGAGCCGATAATGAGATGGAAAGCGTGGGAGGGATACGCCTCTTTCAACTTCTCAAAGGTATGGATGGTGTAGGACGGTTGAGGAAGGCGGAATTCAAAATCGGAAGCCCGAAACTTGGGATAGCCCTCTACCGCAAGCTGTACCAACTCCAGCCGTAGTTCATCGGGCATCAAGTCCTGCCCCACCTTGAAAGGATTGCGGGGCGTGACGAGAAACCACAATTCGTCCAGTCCCTCGAACTCGCAGAGGTAATTGGCCAACGCCAAGTGCCCGATGTGGATGGGGTTGAACGACCCGCTGAAGATTCCTACGTTCATACTCCTCGATTTATTTCTCAACCTTCTTTCCACGCAAAGCCTGCCAAGCCGAGAAAGCATTGAACAAACAGAGTATGAACACCAACAACATACATATGCCGATGCTCATATCGTCATAATAGAAATGAACAGCGCTTATGACCAACGAGCATACCGCAAGGATGGAGTTGATAATAAGCAGGGTCTTGTTGAGCTTAGGATTGTTATTGCGCGGAGCCAATTGATTCTTAAGCCCCCCGTTTTCGTATTTCATCATAATGCTAAATAATAATTTATGTGCGCGGAGCGCACAATTGACAATTGATAATTGACAATTAACTATTAGCAAATACAATGAATCGGATATTGATTAGCAAATCATTGTCAATTGTCAATTGTCCATTGTTAATTGTCAATTGCGGCCTCCGGCCGCTAAATTCCCATTTACTTTTCTAAAAATTCGGTTATCAAACGCAGGGTTTCGGCCTTGGCTTTCTCCAAGTCGTCATTCACCACGATGTGGTCGAACTTCGGCGCGAAGCCCAATTCGTATTGCGCTTTGGCGATACGGGCGTCGATGACTTCGGGCGCATCGGTGCCACGGCCTTCCAAGCGGCGGCGCAATTCTTCGATGGAAGGCGGTTGGATAAAGATGGACAACGCCCGGTCACCATAGAACCGCTTGATGTTGCAGCCGCCTACTACGTCTACATCGAACACCACGTTTTGCCCCTCGGCCAATTGTTTCTCCACTTGCGACTTCAACGTGCCGTAGAAACGGTCTTTGTACACTTCCTCATATTCCAGAAAGTCGCCCGCGGCAATGTGTGCCCGAAACTCTTCCGGCGTGAGAAAGAAATATTCCACGCCATCGCGCTCCGTGCCCCGCGGAGGACGGCTGGTAGCGGAGATAGAAAAAGCCAGGTTCAAGTCCTGCGTCAACAAGTAGTTGATGATGGTGGACTTGCCCGAACCGGACGGGGCGGAAAATATAATCAGTTTACCCATAATTCTAATGTGCTAATGTGACAATGTGCTAATGTGCTAACGTGACAAAGTAATTGCAATAAAAAAACATAGTGTGTACGCCGCAGGGCATTAGCACATTGGCATATTCATCACATTAGCACATTAAAAATTACATTACGTTCAATACTTGTTCCTTGATTTGCTCCAACTCGTCCTTCATCTGCACCACGATGCGTTGCATCTCGGCGTGGTTGGACTTGCTGCCCAAGGTATTGATTTCGCGCCCCATCTCCTGAGCGATGAAGCCCAGCTTCATGCCTTGTCCGCTTCCGCTTTCCAGCGTGGCAATAAAGTATTGCAGGTGGTTGCTGAGGCGTTGCTTTTCCTCGTTGATGTCCAGTTTCTCTATATAATAGATGAGTTCCTGCTCCAGGCGGTTCTTGTCGTAATCCACGCTGATGGTCTTTTCGAGCGACTCCACGATGCGGTCTTTTATTTTCCCTACACGCTCCTTCTCGTAAGGCTCCACTTCGGCGAGCAAGCGGGTGATGTTGGCTATTTTCTCACGGAATTTCTTCTCCAGAGCCGCGCCTTCCTGCTTGCGGAATTCTACCAAATGGCACAACGCTTCCTCCACGGCCACACGCACGACCTTCCATTCTTCCTCGTCCAACTCCTGCATTTCGTTCTTCGTCATCACGTCCGGCAAACGTAGCAAAGCGCTGAACCAATCGGCCGGTTCGGGAATGCCCGTCACGGAAGCTATCTCCTTGATACGCTTATAGTAAGCGGCTACCAACTCTTGATTGATGGGGGTAGCCGATTGCTCGCTGTCCTTCTTTTCTATCCACAAAGTGAAGTCCACCTTGCCACGCTCCAGCACCTTGGCCAGTTCGTTACGGATTTCCATTTCCTTCTCCCTATAGACGGGAGCGATGCGGGTGGAGAGATCCATCGCTTTACTGTTCAGTGATTTTATCTCCACATGAACCTTCTTATCGGGAAGTTCGACCATGGATTTGCCATAGCCAGTCATTGATTGTATCATAATGCTTCCTAACTTTTGCGCAAAAATACGCTATTATTTTAATTAGTGAAAATAATCACGTAAATTTGTCAGCTGATTTATTATATATAAATAATGTATAAGGATTATGTCATGTATCTTACATATTGAGACTTCTACCTCCGCCTGCTCGGTGGCACTGAGCCAGGACGGACAAAATCTGTTTGAGAAGAAAGACCTCAACGGGCCTTCCCACAACGTGGTATTGGGCCTGTTTGTGGACGAAGCACTCTCGTTTGCCGACAGCCATGCCATCCCCGTAGACGCCGTGGCCGTCAGTTGCGGGCCGGGCTCGTACACCGGATTGCGCATCGGCGTGTCCATGGCCAAAGGCATCTGCTACGGACGCAACCTGCCGCTCATCGGCCTGCCCACGCTGAAAGTGCTGTGCGTGCCTGTGTTGCTCTATCACGACGAGTTGCCGGACGACGCCCTGCTGTGCCCCATGATAGACGCACGGCGCATGGAGGTGTATGCCGCCATTTACGACCGTGCCTTGCGTCCCGTGCGTGACATTGCCGCCGACATTGTGGACGAAAACACCTACCGGGAGTTCCTCGAAACAAAGCCCGTGTATTTCTTTGGCAATGGCGCGGCCAAATGTGCGCAAAGCCTGAAGCATCCCAACGCGCACTTCATCGAGGGCATCCAACCGTTGGCAAGCATGATGGCCCCCTTGGCGGAGAAAGCCATGGCCGAAGGAAAGTTTGAAGACGTGGCCTACTTCGAACCTTTCTACCTGAAAGAGTTCGTGGCAGGCAAACCGAAGAAACTTATCTAATGATGAATGAAGAATTGCGCTTTGCGCAAAATGAAGAATCTGCCCACGGTATCTTTGAGAATTCTTCATTCCTAATTCTAAAATTCTTAATTTAACATATATGCAATATAACACTCAACAAAAGAAGATGGCCTTGCCCGAATATGGCCGAAGCATCCAAAACATGGTGGACTATGCGGTAACCATCCAAGACCGTGCCGAGCGCCAACGTTGCGCCAACACCATCATCAACGTCATGGGCAATATGTTTCCTCACCTGCGCGACGTGCCCGAATTCAAGCATAAGTTGTGGGACCATCTGGCCATTATGTCCGACTTCAAACTGGACATCGACTATCCGTACGAAATCATCCGCAAGGACAACTTGGTGACCAAGCCCGAATCTATCCCCTACCCTAACACTCAAATACGTTACCGCCACTACGGACGCACCATGGAAGTGTTAATCAAGAAGGCTTGTGAGCTGCCCGAAAGCGACGAGAAGCGTAACCTGGTAGCCCTCATCTGCAACCATCTGAAGAAGGACTACATGACTTGGAACAAGGACACGGTAGACGACCGAAAGATTGCCGACGACCTGGCTGAACTCTCTGACGGGAAGTTGCAAATGACCGATGACATCCTGAAGCTGATGGCCGAACGCATCAACCTTTACTATCGTCCGCGGGTGAACAACCAAAATAACAATCGTAACAACCGTAACAATAACAATAAAAAGAGGTTCTGACCTCGATAAGCGACCTGTAAAATCAAAGCCATGGCATCATTCATCATAGAAGGGGGACACCGTCTATCCGGAGACATCACCCCGCAAGGAGCCAAGAACGAGGTGTTGCAAATCATCTGCGCCACGTTGCTGACCGGTGACGAAATCATCGTGCGCAACGTGCCCGACATCTTGGACGTGAACAACCTCATCCAGCTCATCCGCGATATGGGCGTGCGTGTATCCAAACTGGGAGTAGACGCATACAGCTTCCAAGCCGCACAAGTAGACTTGGAGTATCTAGAGAGCGATGAATTCCTCAAGAAATGCGCCAGCCTGCGCGGCTCGGTCATGTTGGTCGGTCCCTTGTTGGCTCGCTTCGGCAAAGCCATCATCTCCCGCCCCGGAGGCGACAAGATAGGACGCCGGCGTCTGGACACGCACTTCATCGGCATCCAGAAGCTGGGAGCTTCCTTCCGCTATGATGAAGAACGGGGAGCCTACGAGATAACCGTCCCTCACCTGACAGGCACTTATATGTTGCTGGACGAGGCTTCTGTCACGGGCACGGCCAACATCGTCATGGCAGCCGTCCTCGCCAAAGGGCGCACCGTCATCTACAACGCCGCCTGCGAGCCTTACGTGCAGCAACTCTGCCACATGTTGAACCGTATGGGGGCACAGATACAAGGCATCGCCTCCAACCTGCTCACTATCGACGGCGTGGAGACATTGCACGGCACGGAGCACACCGTCCTGCCGGATATGATTGAGGTGGGCAGCTTCATCGGCATGGCCGCCATGACGCAGAGCGAACTGACCATCAAGAACGTGTCGCATAAGAATTTGGGCATCATCCCCGAAAGCTTCCGTCGACTGGGCATCCGGTTGGAGCAACGGGGTGATGACATCTACGTGCCCGCACAAGACACGTACGAGATAGAGTCGTTCATGGACGGCTCCATTATGACCATTGCCGACGCTCCCTGGCCGGGACTGACGCCCGACTTGCTGAGCGTGATGCTCGTGGTGGCCACGCAAGCCAAGGGCAGCGTGCTCATCCACCAGAAGATGTTCGAGAGCCGCCTGTTCTTTGTAGACAAGCTCATCGACATGGGGGCACAAATCATCCTCTGCGACCCGCACCGTGCCGTAGTCATCGGCCACGACCACGGGTTTAAATTGCGGGGAGGAAACATGACGTCACCGGACATCCGCGCCGGCATCGCCCTGCTCATCGCCGCGCTGAGTGCCGACGGCATCAGTCGCATCCACAACATCGAGCAGATTGACCGGGGCTATCAGGACATCGAAGGACGGTTGAACGCCATCGGGGCAAGGATTACGAGAATATAACGCACGCAAGCGTGCTTTAAATGAAGAACGATGAATTAAGAATGAAGAATGCCATACGGCATAAAAATTTGCTATGACAACGCAGCTTAATTCTTCATTCATCATTCTTAATTCTTCATTCAACAGATAATTATTATGATACGCAGAGACGAAGTATATAAAATAGGTATATTGAACAAGCCGCACGGTGTGAAGGGCGAGTTGCTGTTCACCTTCACGGACGACATCTTCGACCGGGTGGATGCGGACTATATCGTCTGCCTTATGGACGGCATCCTGGTGCCTTTCTACATCGAGGAATACCGCTTCCGCACGGACACCACCGCCCTTATCAAGTTGGAGGACGTGGATACCGCCGAGCAGGCACGCCGCTTCACCAACGTGGAAGTCTATTTCCCCGTCCACCACGCCCGCCAGGCCGAAGCGGACGGCGAACTGACGTGGAATTATTTCGTGGGCTTCCGTATGGAGGAAGTGCATTACGGACATCTGGGCGAAGTGACGGACGTGGACACCTCCACCGTCAACACCTTATTTATAATAGACCACAACGGGGAGGAAGTGCTCATCCCGGCGCAAGAAGAGTTCGTCACGGACATTGACCACGAGCACCGCGTCATCACGGTCAACCTGCCCGAAGGCCTGTTGAATATAGATAATGTAGAAGAGGCATGACAACGAAGAGGAAGAAACGAAAACACTGGTGGCATAACATCCGCTTCAAGTATCGCTTGACGCTCACCAACGAGAACACGCTGGAAGATGTCGTCACCCTGCACGTGTCCAAGCTGAACGGGCTTTCGTGGCTGGTGTTCGTGCTGGGCGTGTTGTTCGTCATCGCTTCGCTCATCGTGGCTTATACCCCCCTGCGCTATTACCTGCCCGGCTACATGAACAGTGAGATACGTTCGCAAGTGGTGGACAATGCCTTGCGTGCCGACTCCCTGCAACAGGCATTGGCCCGGCAAAACCTCTACATTATGAACATACAGGACATCTTCCGGGGGGATGTGCGCACGGACACGGTGCAATCCATCGACTCGCTTACCGCCCTGCGCCGCGACTCGCTGATGGAGCGCACCCAACGGGAAGAGGAGTTCCGCCGCCAATACGAGGAGCGCGAGAAATACAACCTGAACGCGCTTGCCTCCCGTTCGGACGCGGAAGGTATGATATTCTATCCGCCCACACGGGGCATCGTGTCCTCCCCTTTCAACCCCGACAAACGGCATTTTGGTTCAGACATAGCCGCCACACCCGGCGAAAGCGTACTGGCTGTGTTGGACGGCACGGTCATCCTCAGTGCCTACACCGCCGAGACGGGCTATGTCATCCAGATACAGCACCACCAAGACTTCATCTCCACCTACAAGCATTGCGGCTCTTTGCTGAAGCGCGAGGGCGACACGGTGAAGGGAGGCGAAGCCATCGCTTTGGTGGGCAACACCGGAGAACTGACCACCGGCCCTCACCTGCACTTTGAGTTGTGGCACAAGGGACGGCCCGTCGACCCGGTGCAGTACATTGTGTTTTAGTAGATATATAATAAGGATATAAGAAACAAAGATATGAAGAAACAAATAGCCATACTCGGTTCGACCGGCTCCATCGGCACCCAAGCCTTACAGGTCATTGAGGAGCACCCCGACTTGTACGAAGCCTATGTGCTGACGGCGGGCAACCGGGTGGACAAACTCATCGAGCAAGCCCGCAAGTTCAAGCCCGAAGCCGTAGTGATAGCCAACGAGGCGCATTACGCCCGATTGAAAGAAGCCCTTGCCGACCTCCCCATCAAGGTGTATGCCGGCGAAGACGCCCTTTGCCAGATTGTGCAGGAGACACCCATCGACATGGTGCTGACCGCTATGGTGGGCTATGCCGGATTGCGCCCCACAATGAACGCCATCCGTGCCCGCAAGCCTATCGCCCTGGCCAACAAGGAGACGCTGGTCGTGGCGGGCGAGCTGGTCAACGAACTGGCACGGGTGAATGGCACGCCCATCCTTCCGGTGGACTCCGAACACTCCGCCGTCTTCCAATGCCTGGCGGGCGAGATAGGCAACCCCATCGAGAAAGTCATCCTAACCGCTTCGGGCGGTCCCTTCCGCACCTTCACCCGCGAGCAGCTGGCCACCGTCACCAAGGAGCAGGCCCTGCATCACCCCAACTGGGCGATGGGCGCCAAGATAACCATCGACTCCGCCACGATGATGAACAAGGGCTTTGAGGTCATCGAGGCCAAATGGCTCTTCGGCGTGCGTCCGGAGCAGATAGAAGTGGTGGTGCATCCGCAATCGGTCATCCACTCGATGGTGCAGTTCGAGGACGGAGCCATCAAGGCGCAACTAGGTATGCCGGACATGCGCCTGCCCATCCAGTACGCCTTCTCCTACCCCGACCGCGTACACGCTTCGTTCCCCCGGCTGGACTTCCGCACGTGCACCAGCCTTACCTTCGAGCAGCCCGACCCCGAACGCTTCCGCAACCTGGCTCTTGCCTACGAAGCGCTGCATCAAGGGGGCAACATGCCTTGCATCGTCAATGCCGCCAACGAAGTCTGCGTCCGCGCCTTTTTGGAAGACCGCGTGTCCTTCCTCGGTATGAGCGATGTCATCGCCGAAACCATGCAACGTGTATCGTTCATCCGAAAGCCCACGTATGAGGACTATGTGCAAACCGATGCCGAAGCACGCCGAATGGCAGAAGAAATATTATAAATATGTGTGTGTTTATTTTTCAGCCGCAGATGACGCAGATGACACGGATTTATTTTTATTCAAACACGGAGACACAAAGACACAGAGAGAAGTTTATTTATAAGACGGATAAAATAAAAACTCCGTGCCTCTGTGACTCTGTGTGCTTAATTTAAAGATCTGCGTTATCCGTGTTATCTGCGGGTGAAAAATTAACATACTAAATTATCATTCAATCAATAAATCGTAAACGTAAATGGAAACATTCTTGATCAAGGCCCTGCAACTCATCTTGAGCCTTTCGCTCTTGGTGATTATCCACGAGATGGGGCACTTCCTTTTTGCCAAGCTGTTCAAGACGCGGGTAGAGAAATTCTGCCTCTTCTTTGACCCTTGGTTTACCCTCTTTAAATTCAAACCGAAAAAAAGCGAGACGGAGTATGCCGTCGGCTGGCTTCCGCTGGGCGGATACGTCAAAATCAGCGGTATGATAGACGAGTCGATGGACACCGAGCAGATGAAACAGCCCGTCAAGCCGTGGGAGTTCCGCGCCAAGCCCGCATGGCAACGCCTGCTCATTATGGTGGGCGGCGTGTTGTTCAACTTCCTGCTCGCCATCTTCATCTACAGCATGATACTCTTCGCCTGGGGCGACGCATACATCCCCGTGCAGAAAGCACCGCTGGGCATGGACTTCAACGAGACGATGCACCAAGTGGGCTTCGAGGACGGAGACGTGCTCATCAGTGCCGACGGTGTGCCTTTCGAGCGGATGGGCACCGACCTGCTGACCGGCATTGTGGATGCCCGTCAAGTCACCGTGCTGCGTGGCGGAGAGCTTGCGTCGGTCTACATCCCCGACAACCTGATGGACCGTCTGTTGGCGGACAGCACCCGCTTTGCCGACTTTCGCTATCCTTACGTAGTGGACAGCTTAGTGGTAGGTGGTCCCGCCCAACTGGCCGGACTCCAGCCGGGGGACAGCATCACGCACCTGGACGGACAGAGCATCTCTTTCCAAGACTTCCTGCTGACTATGAACCAACGCCACCAACAAGCCGAAACCGCCACGAACGACAGCCTGCGCAACGCCCTGCGCCAAGTCAACCTGACCTTCGTGCGTGACGGTATGACCCGCAACCTGACGATGCAGGCCGACACTGCCTTCAAGGTAGGCGTCTACGCCGTGATGCAGACCGACCGTCTGTTGCCCGTGGTGCAGAAGGAATACACGTTCTTCGCCTCCATCCCCGCCGGCATCGAACTGGGCATCAGCACCCTCGCCGGCTATGTCGACCAGATGAAATACCTCTTCTCGAAGGAAGGAGCCAAGCAACTAGGCGGCTTCGGAACCATCGGCAGCATCTTCCCCGCCACGTGGGACTGGCATCAGTTCTGGTATATGACGGCCTTCCTCAGCATCATTCTCGCCTTTATGAACATTCTGCCTATCCCGGCACTGGACGGCGGGCACGTGCTCTTCTTGCTGTACGAAATCATCGCCCGGCGCAAGCCCAGCGACCAGTTTATGGAACGGGCGCAAGTGGCGGGTATGTTCATCCTGTTCGCCTTGCTGATATGGGCGAACTTGAATGACGTGCTGAGATTTTTGTTTTAGGTTGAAAAAATGATAATTTATGTGCGCGGAGCGCACAATTGACAATTGAAAATTGACAATTAACAATTAGCAAATACAATGAATCGGATATTGATTAGCAAATCATTGTCAATTGTCCATTGTTAATTGTCAATTGCGGCCT
>CALUIQ010000089.1 GCA_944320735.1 uncultured Bacteroides sp.
TTCTTACGGGCTACATCCGACTCTTCCAGACGCTCGGTCAAATAGGCTGCCAGTTTGATTAATTCATCCCTGTTCATATCGGCATAACCATCAGGCACCGCACGGGGCGTGTTCTCCCAACGCTCCAGTCTCCACTACACGATACTGGGTATCCTTGTACCATTTTTCAAACAAATTATAAGGGACATTGTTACGGTGGCAGAACATCTGTATGCTCTCGCCCTAGTTTTGGACGCTTACGCACCTTCTTTATGCAAGCGTAATTAAACTATCTAATTTAGCAACCAATTTTTTAACAGGTTCAATAAGCGGATACACATCTTCACTGACAAAATCGAAAAAGTCATTGTAATCCACCGTAATACGATTTTACAACAGTCGAGAATATAAACGCCCTTCCTCTTTGCTTAATAAACCTTGAGTTACATAATGCAATCCCAATTGCCCAATCACTCCATTATGGGTATGTGCACTGATACCTGCACTAACCAACAGGGCTGAAGCCATATAAAAGCATACATAATACATACGTTGCATTGCTAAATTCCAATGTTCGGTTTCTATCATGTCTTCTGCTTCCCGCAACGTGGCGTACGCCTTTTCCTTGCGATACACAACAATAGCCTTCACATCTTCTGCATTCATACTCATATTAATAAAACTCCGTCTTTTCTTATGTTATGGAAAAATGGCGTAAAATGATACGTTAACCAATCTTTCACTGTATAAAGAACCGGACTAATGCATTCGTTTAATGACCAGCCTAACTCAACCAATGGATAAGATACGTTATCGTAATCTTCCGACTCCACCTTGGCTTTGTCTAAAAGTATCAGAATATCCCAATCGGAGCCTGAATGGGCATCTCCACGCGCTTGCGAACCATATAGGAATGCATGGGCACCCGGAGGAAGCACTTTTTCTAATGTTCCTCTGATTAAAGCCAATATTTCATTTTTACTCCGACCCATAACGAACAGTCATTCATCCAAGCAAAAATAGACATTATTTTTCACCCGACCAAAAGATGATATGGATTTTTCCAAAACTTCTGGATGCTCTCGCCCCTCGGATAGCGCTCACCTTTATACCGGACGAAAAGCCGCTCAAAATCTTCACTACTGTACATCCTATTCGATTTTTATGATTACAGCGCAAAGGTCGTCACTCAAAGCCAGGAAGCGCAATACGTCAGTTTTGGAAGCTTACGTGAGATGTCTCGACAAGCTCGACATAACAGTATGATAATGATTTTGTATTTTAATCACCTCCTAAGTAAGTAAGCTGACTTGGCAAAGTAAGTAAGCTGTCTTGGGCATTTCAGCTTGCTGTCTTGGCAAAGTCAGCTTGCTTACTTTTTCTGCCTGCCTTTCTTGTAGGCGGCCCATGCGTCGTTGATGTGCAAGCGAAGGTTGTCTATGCCCTTGCCTTTGCCGACTCCGGTAAGGAAGGGCAGGAGGACTGCGATGAACTTTTCCTTCACGACCTGTTCTTGGGTGAGCTTGGGGTCGTCGGCACACATACGGGCGACCGCCTCGCCCACTTCCCGCGCCGTCTTGCAGGCCGTGAGCGTGGCGATGTAGGTGGACAACTCTTCCTTGTTGCCTACATAGAACGACAGGCGTGTCTCGTCTTCTTCCGTCCAACTATGGGTGGGAAACGAACGGCCGCAACCGTGCGTCTCGTCGGAAGCGAAATGAAAATGCTGCTCGGCCTTGGTGGCGTTGGGCAGTATCTGGACATTGCCTCCGTGGATGTTGATGGTGACTGTGGAAAGTGCGTATTCTTCCATGTTCAGGATTTGTTTCAGTGGTTTTTCAACTATTCTTAAGCCAAACTTCAACGCTTTTTAAACGGCTTTCAACCGAATTGTTTTCGCTTGCACGGTGTCTTACCTTTGCATCGTCATCGGAAAGATGAGGGACGATGAATGAAAAAACAAGGAATGAGACACTGGTCTCTTCCATCCCGGGACATTCGGAAGCCGGCATCGACGGATGGCAAATGAACAATATGTTTTACTTAATATTTATAGTAGTATGATAGATTATTCTGTTTACATGATGGTTCCTACTTTCAGCAAGGACGAAACCCCGAAGGCGTATGCCAGAAACCAAGTGTCTGAAATCTGGTCGCTGGAGAAGTTCTCCAAGCACATCGCCGACCATAACGGCGTGTATTCACGCGGTACGGTGAAGGGGGTCATATCGGACATGTGCGAGTGTCTGGTGGAACAACTGCTCAACGGCAACAAGATCCGACTGGGCGAGCTGGGTACGTTCGGCATCTCCATCAGCAGCGAGGGGGCGGAAAGCGTCGAAAAGTTCACGTCGAAGAACATCAAGGAGGTGAACATCATTTTCTCGCCGGGTGCGGACTTTGAAAACCTGATCAACCGTGCCGAGTTCAATCCTGTGGCGAGCCGTGCCGCCCAACTGGCAACCTACAAGGCGGAAAAGGCGGGCGAGACGACCGTGGACTTGGCGGCTGCTAAAGGTGGCTCTACATCTACCTCGCCTGAACTTCCGGATCCGGACGACAGTTCTACCGATCCCGACGACAACGGTGGAAGCGTAACGGAAGACCCGCTGGCATAAATTCAATTGACAATTGACAATTAACAATTGGGCTGTGTGTTGTCTGATTTTTCAGCCGCGGATGACGCAGATAACACGGATTTGCAAAGGGGCTTCGCCCTGTCATCTGCAGACGAAAAATCTGTCAGCATACAACCCGGTAAACTATTTTTTTCTAACCATTTTAAAACAAAACGACTATGAGTGAAAATTCTAACAGATTCAGTTGGACGAAAATCCTTCAGGCCATCGTACAGGCCATTGTAGCGGCACTGACCGCATTGGGTGTATCATCATGCGCAGGTATCTTATGAGAACCATCACGCTGATCATCGTGCACTGCTCCGCCAACAAGGCGGGCAGTGCCTTGCGCTTGGCGGACATCGACCGCTATCACCGTTCGCTCGGTTGGAAAGGCTGCGGGTATCACTACGTGATTCCTACGGACGGAACCATCGAAAAGGGACGTCCGATAGAGGAGATAGGTGCCCATTGCCGTAATCACAACCGCCACAGCATCGGGGTGTGCTACGTCGGCGGGCTGGCTTCGGACGGGAAGACGCCCACGGACACCCGCACGCCTCAACAGCGTGCCGCCTTGCGGAAGTTGCTGGAACAGTTGCACCGGAAATATCCCAAGGCACTGATTGTGGGGCATCGGGACTTGGACCCGCGGAAAGCCTGCCCGTGCTTCGATGTCGTGGCCGAGTACCGTGAACTGTGTCGTAAATGATAATTTAGCGGGCTGTATGTTGTCAGATTTTTCAGCCGCAGATAACACGGATGATACGGATTTATTTTTTTCAAACACGGAGACACAAAGACACAGAGAGAAGTTTAGTTATAAGACGAATAAAATAAAAACTCCGTGTCTCCGTGACTCTGTGTTCTAATTTAAGAATCCGTGTTATCCGTGTCATCTGCGGCTGAAAAATGAACACACAGTTAAATTCCCCATTTCAGGATCCTGCCGTTCGGCTGACCTCCCACGAAATCGAAGATGTTGGGCTCATCGAAATAGATGCCCATATCGGCGTAATAGGCTTCTTCCGGGTCTTCCGGCACGGTGTAGAGGTCTTCGTAAAGGCTTATCTGTTTGCCGAAGGGGGTGGTGAAAGATGTGAGCTTGGCGGCATCCTGTTCTTTCTTCACGATGTCGTTCCAATTGGCTTCACCGTTCCATATCGGCAAAGCTTCCTCGTTGAGCCACACGGCAGAACCATTTATATATGTTTTCTTTTGATAAGTGACAAGCTGTGCGGCAAGGTGACGGTTTTGCACATCCTCCGGAACAGGCATCGGGAAAATCACGTTTCGGAACACACGACCGTCCCTATGACGCAACGTAAGTGTACAACCGTCTGTTCTTTCAATGGCCGTATACGTGTCCAACCGTTCAGGACGGATGGCATCGAGCATTTCCGCCGCTTCCTTCAACAAAGTCTTTTCCTTTTCTTCCACAAAAGCAACTTCCTGACGGAACTGTTTGGCAAGGGTGACCGCCAAGGAATCACCGCGCTTGTCACGCCAGTTGAAGGCAAGGTCTGCCCACAGCATCTGTCGGGCGGCCTGCCAATCTCCCGTAAGCCTGCGGAACATCATTTCCCTGAAACGCAAGTCCGGGAAGATGCGCCACATTACCTGGTCTTCCTGTGGAAACCATGTCAGCATTCCGCTCAAACGGGAGAAATCACCTGACAGCACGCTTTCCGTCATCCACCCACGGAGGACACTGCAAGAAGCTTTTGCCACGGCCTCAGCAACGAGCTTGTCCACTTGGGAAGTGGCTTCCGCGCTCATATCCAAGTTTTCGCACCAACTGAACGCCACATTGCCCACGCTGCGATACCTGTATTCGTAAACGCCGTCAAGCCCGATGGCAGCGGTATTTTCCATATAGAGTAGCAAGGAAAGGACAAGCTGTTCATCGAACGCCGCCGCTTCTTGTTCCACCAAACGGTGCAGCCGGACGTAGATTTCATAAAAGAAGGCCACGTCGCTGTCCACGCTCATAGACGGACGATGAAGGCGTTTCCATTCGGAAGTAAACTCAGTATATGTGTACATAGGAGTTAAGAAGTTAAGGAGTTAAGCCAATAGTATGGTAAACAAAATCCTCATTCTTCATTCTTAATTCTTCATTCTTCATTTATTCGTGCAGCCATACCGTCCGCAGGTACCTGCGCCATACGGCGAGGTGGTTGGTGGTGTTGATTTCCGTGCAGATGCGAACACAGGTTTTCATCAAATTGTCCTTTGCCGCCTCCTTTTCTTCTGCGGATGATTGAATGGCCAGGACATTCAAGGTCTCTTCGCCGACCTTAAAATTCGGTATGGCTTTTATGGCTGAATCCGGTTCCGTCAATACCTTATACAAAGTGGGCGCGTAGTTGCGGAAAGACTCCATGAGCTTTTCCGTTTCCGTGAGAGTAGTCCCGTTACGGGCTTTCTGCACCTTGCCGGAGACCAGCTTCTCGTTGGCTTTTCCTGCCGTAAGGAAATACTCGCGGAGAAAATCGTCCCAGTTGGCGAAGAAAACGAGGTTTTCCGATTCTTCCTTCATGCCGATATGGGCATAATACGTAGTGGTGGTTTTTCCGCCCTCCTGCTTGCTGGGGAAATAGACCTCTTCGGTGATGCCCACCTTGCGGATGATTTCCGTAAAATTCGGATGTTGGATTTCGGCCTCGCTTTTACCTTCTTCCCATTCGATTCCGGATGTGGGCGTAAGGAACGGGCGCAGGAGAATCCGTGGCCATTTTTCCTTCACATATCCGGGCGTGTTATGCTCGTAGCGGGCAAGGTTGATCAGGAGTTCGGCTTCTCGGGTGGTCAATCTGGCAAGACGTTGGCTGAGTTCTTTCTCACCTTGTTTCTGAAGATGTTTGCAAAGAGCCTCCAACGACAGGTCGGCGGCAAGACGCTCCATCAGTTCATAAAGCAGGGACTGTGTGCGTTCGCCGTAACCACAACCTTGCAGGATGCCGACAAGCAGGTCGGCGGCACGTCCTTTCTCCGTACCTATGGACAACCGGTCACCCTCGGCATTGTGGAGACGGACGACATGGAGGTCGGAGGCATTGGGGTAGGTGACGGTCAGCCAGCTGCCCGGCATTATGCCCTGAACACGGAATACCAGTCCCTTTTTCCGGTGGAAACGGCAGATGTAGCCTTCGCAGCCGGCAAGCGGGCCGTCAACCACACGGACGATTTCATTCGGCTCGTCCGTTTTCGCGTTGAACGCATAGTCGGAATAAGGCCGTTCCAACACAATCACCTTGTCGGCATAGTTCTCGTTGTAGTCACGGAATGCACGAATCTGTGATTCGGGTATGGTACAAGCGACAGCTTTTTCGTCCGGTGTACGCTTGCGGTTGTGCCAAATATAAGCGTCGGAATCGTTGTCACGGAGAAACTCAACCAACGCGCCTTGGGTGGCAAGCACGAACACGTAGCCGTCGAAAAAGGGCAGCCGCTGTTCATTCTCACCACGGCGCACATAGACCTTGGTATACGCAGGGCAATAGACTTCCAATATATTCCGTATCTTGCCCTTTTCGCGCTCGATGAGTGCGCACAGTTCCGGTTCATGCCCGGGTTTGGTACGGACAAGAAACCAATGGTAATCCACACTGTTGAGTTTGTCGGAAAACATGATGTAAATGAAGAATTATGAATGATGAATGAAGAATCTCCTACAAGCACAGGGAGATACTTCACTTCGTTCAGTATGACAAAAGAGAATGACTCTCTGTGCCTCCGTGTCTCCGTGTTCATATAACCCAAATCGTAAATGGCAAATGAGCGGAATTGTCAATTGTCCATTGTCAATTGAAAAAGGGCATTCCTTGCGCTACCCCCATGGCAATCGCATGACGGCTAACCGATACCTCTCCGAACTTGAATCGCCACGCCTTGCCAACTTTTTGGGAAAGTTTTTCCGGGCGTCGCTTGCAGCATTCTTTAGGTTTAGCGGCAGCA
>CALUIQ010000090.1 GCA_944320735.1 uncultured Bacteroides sp.
TCCGCTATCCCGAAGCCGCCAAGAATGCGGGCAAGCAAGGGCGTGTCACCGTGCAATTTGTAGTGGAGAAAGACGGAAGCATCAGTAACGCAAAAGTCATCCGAAACGTAGACCCGGCTTTGGACCAAGAAGCCGTCCGCGTCATTAGTGAGATGCCCAAGTGGCAACCGGGTATGCAACGAGGCGAAGCCGTACGGGTGAAATTTACCGTGCCGGTGATGTTCCGGCTGAACAAACCCGCTGAAGAACCTGCGTATGGAAGCATAAAAAAGATAGATGAGGTAACCGTAGTGGGCTATGGCGACAATGCGGCCAACGAGGCTATGACGATTGTTGACAATGCGGATGAAATGCCTCAATTTCCCGGAGGAGAAGAAGGCCTGATGAAATATCTGGCAAAGAATGTCAAATATCCCTATGAAGCAATGAAAGGCAATAAACAAGGCCGGGTAGACGTAGAAATCGTCATCAATACCGAAGGTTGGGTAACGAACACAAGGATTGTTCAGGGCGCAGACACCTATTTGGATGCGGAAGCCCTGCGTATAGCCAATGCTATGCCCAAGTGGAAACCGGGTATGCAGAACGGAAAGCCGGTCAACGTGAAGTACACCTTCCCGATTATATTCCGCTTGCAATAACAGGTCAGCCTAAAAACCCGTGTGAAACAAAGATAAATAGTAAGTAAGCTGTCTTGGCAAAGTAAGCAAGCTGAAATGGCAAAGTAAGCAAGCTGTCTTGGTAAAGTAAGCAAGGATACTTAGAAATCGAACTCAGATGTTTCTATTGGTTTTTTCGGACTAATTCGCAATAACCTTTTCTCTCTTAAAGTTGCACCTTAACGAAAAAGCCGTTCCCGCTTGAAAGCAGGAACGGCTTTTCAATGCTTTTGCCGCACAAATAACCGAAACGATTACTTACGCAAGCCGAGCTCTTTCACGATGGCACGGTAACGCTCGATGTCGCGATCCTTCAAGTAGTTCAGCAACGAACGACGTTTGGCAACCAACATGGTCAAGGCTCTTTCTGTACTATAATCCTTTCTGTTGAGCTTCATATGCTCAGTCAGATGAGCAATACGGTATGAAAACAATGCCACCTGAGACTCAACCGATCCGGTGTCAGTGTTAGACTTTCCGTACTTGCTGAAGATTTCTTGCTTTTTAGCAGCGTCTAAATACATAATTGTTTTTGATAAATTAAAAGGTTGATAAATATTCTCTCTTTCGAGGGCGCAAAGGTAAGCATTATCTTTTAGATTACAATGCTTTGCGTGAAAAAATTCCCCAACATACCGATTTTGTGCCAAATAGCCGTTATCTTTAAATAAGATAGGCTGCATCTCGACAAAACATTTTCAAGCAAGCTTGAATGTTTTGTGCTCAATTTGCACTATCTTTGCGCCCGAAATAATAGGTATTTGTATGCAGAACATTAGAAACATTGCCATCATTGCCCACGTGGACCATGGCAAAACGACGCTTGTAGACAAGATGCTTCTGGCCGGACACCTGTTCCGAAGCAACCAGAACGCCGGTGAATTAATGTTGGATAACAACGATTTGGAACGCGAACGAGGCATAACGATCCTCTCGAAGAACGTTTCCATTAATTATAAAGGAACTAAAATCAACATTATAGATACCCCGGGGCACAGCGACTTCGGCGGCGAGGTAGAGCGTGTGCTCAACATGGCGGACGGATGCCTCCTGCTGGTAGACGCCTTTGAAGGCCCTATGCCACAAACCCGCTTCGTCCTCCAAAAAGCGTTGCAGATAGGCTTAAAGCCCATTGTGGTAGTGAACAAGGTGGACAAGCCGAATTGCCGTCCCGAAGAAGTATATGAAATGGTGTTCGACCTGATGTTCAGCCTGAATGCTACGGAAGAGCAACTGGACTTCCCGGTCATCTACGGTTCTGCTAAAAACAACTGGATGAGTACCGACTGGCAGAAACCTACGGACAACATCACGCCCCTATTGGACTGCATCCTGGAGAACATCCCTGCCCCTACCCAACTGGAAGGGACACCTCAGATGCTGGTCACTTCTTTAGACTACTCATCGTACACGGGACGCATCGCCGTGGGACGTGTACACCGTGGCACGCTGAAAGAGGGTATGAACGTGTCTTTGGCCAAGCGTGACGGCAGTATTATCAAGACTAAAATCAAGGAACTGCACACTTTCGAAGGTATGGGCCGGGTACGTGTGCCCGAAGTTTCGTCGGGCGACATCTGCGCTTTGGTAGGCATCGAAGGGTTTGAGATAGGCGACACTATTTGCGATTATGAGAATCCCGAACCGCTGCCTCCTATCGCCATCGACGAGCCCACCATGAGCATGCTCTTCACTATCAACGACTCTCCTTTCTTCGGTAAAGAAGGAAAGTATGTCACCTCGCGCCACATCCATGACCGACTGATGAAGGAATTGGACAAGAACTTGGCCTTACGCGTGCAGAAGAGTGAGGAAGACGGCAAATGGATTGTATCGGGCCGTGGCGTGCTCCATCTCTCTGTACTCATCGAGACCATGCGCCGAGAGGGCTACGAACTTCAGGTGGGCCAACCGCAGGTTATCTATAAGGAGATAGACGGCGTGCGTTGTGAACCGGTAGAGGAACTCACCATCAACGTACCCGAAGAATATGCCAGCAAGATTATCGACATGGTAACCCGCCGCAAGGGTGAGATGGTCAAGATGGAAACTGCCGGAGGTGACCGCGTCAACTTAGAGTTCGACATGCCTTCGCGAGGCATCATCGGCTTGCGTACCAACGTACTGACCGCCAGTGCGGGCGAAGCCATTATGGCGCATCGTTTCAAGGAATACCAACCTTACAAGGGTGAGATAGAGCGCCGCACCAACGGTTCTATGATTGCCATGGAGAGCGGAACGGCCTTTGCTTATGCCATAGACAAGTTGCAGGATCGCGGACGTTTCTTCATCTTCCCGCAAGAGGAAGTCTACGCCGGACAAGTGGTAGGCGAACACTCGCACGATAATGACTTGGTCGTAAATGTCACCAAGTCGAAGAAGTTGACCAACATGCGCGCCAGCGGCTCGGACGAGAAAGCACGCCTCATCCCGCCCGTCCAATTCTCCTTGGAAGAAGCCTTGGAGTACATCAAGGGCGATGAATACGTGGAAGTCACTCCCAAGTCGATGCGTATGCGAAAAATCATCCTCGACGAGACGGCACGCAAGCGAGCCAACAAGAAAGATTGAGAATAAATCCGGGACACGGAATCATAAAGCCATAAGACCCTTCTCATACAAACCACAGGAAAGGCGTTCCTTGACTTTTATGATTCCGTGTCCTTTTTTATGAGAATTATGAAATGTAAACTTTTAAATCCGGCTCTCCTGTTCCTTTGCGCCTCGTTGTCGATATCCTCCTGCGGACGCCAATCAAATGAATGGAAGTTGGTATGGGAAGAAGACTTCGAATCGGGAGCGATAGACACCGCAGTATGGAGCAAGACAAACCGCGGCACAGCCGATTGGGCTGACACGCAGTCGCACGATGAACGCTGCTTCGCTTTTCGGAACGGTAACCTTGTGCTGCGAGGTATTGTAAATGACGACCGCCAGGCAGATACGGCGACCTGGCTGACCGGCGGTTTATGGACCAAAGACAAAAAAGCTTTCCAACCAGGCAGAATAGAAGTCCGAGCTAAGTTGCAGGCCGCCCGTGGTGCATGGCCAGCCATCTGGTTAATGCCGTTCGACCCCAAAGTGAGATGGCCTGAAGGCGGGGAAATCGACATAATGGAACGACTGAACTTTGACAGTTTCGTATATCAGACCGTACATTCACGCTATACACACATCTTGGGGCACAAGCATGAACCCCGGAACTCGGACACCATATCCATCGATCCGGCGGATTTCAACGTATATGGCGTAGACATCTATCCGGACAGCTTGGTGTTCCATGTGAACGGCACACGCAATTTCGCCTATCCACGGCGGATGGACGTGCCCGATTCGCTGGGACAATACCCTTTCTGCCAGCCTATGTATCTCTTAATAGACATGCAACTGGGTGGTGCTTGGGTAGGCAAAGTAGACTCATTGGATTTGCCGGTGGAAATGGAGGTAGACTGGGTGAGGCACTACGTGCGACGAAACTAAATAACCTCTTTTTTATAATTTAATCAAAAGCGACGAAAAGAATGCTTTTAAGTCCTAATGGATGAGTGGATATTGCCTGAAAATGCTTTTCTTTGTTCTACCAACTAATAAAAATGAATTATGAAAGGAGAACAAAAGATGAATTTGAACCTAAACTTTATCAAGAGAAATAGCAGGCAAGTATACAATACCCTGTCACATTACACGCGGTGCACATTTGCTCAGTTGGAACAACTTTGCCATATGGCTAGTACCGATTTGTGTCTGGCATTGGCTCAACTGATGCGCGAAAACAAAGTTGAACAATACACCGACAGCCAAACCGTGTATTACCGTCCCTTGTTGTTGCCCGCATAAAGGAACTTGAAGGCTCTTTATTTCTAACAAGAATGAACATCATAGACGAAAAAGAAGCCTTGAACCGTATGGCCCGTTTCTGCTCGGCGGCCGAACACTGCCGGGCGGAAATCGAAGAAAAGCTCCGCAAATGGAGTTTGCCAAACGAAACCATCAACCGAATTATAACGACCTTAGAACAAGAACAGTACGTGGACGAAGCGCGGTTCTGCCGCGCTTTCATCCGCGACAAATACCGCTTCGACAAATGGGGCAAAATGAAGATTGCCCAAGCACTGAAACTCAAACACATCCCCGAAACAACCTACCGCCCTTTAATGGACGAAGCCGTAGACTCCGAAGAGTACCGGTCTATATTACGCTCCCTACTGAACGCCAAACGCCGGAGCCTCCATACCGAAAACGACTATGAACTAAAAGGAAAGCTTATCCGCTATGCCTTAGGACGTGGTTTCGAGATGGACGACATCGCCCGTTGCATCGACCTTTCTGAAGAAAATGAATAAATGTGCAAAAAAATGCGCACATAGTTTTTTTATTTCATCCACTTTCCGTACTTTTGTGTCTGAATTTATATAATTAGGAATTCGCTATGAGAAATTTAGAAAAGTTGTTCGCAGAGAAGTTACTGAAAATCAAAGCCGTAAAAATCCAGCCGGCCAATCCTTTCACTTGGGCTTCCGGATGGAAATCTCCTTTCTATTGCGATAACCGCAAGACGCTTTCTTATCCTTCTCTCCGCAATTTTGTTAAGACAGAAATCACACGTCTGATTTTGGAACGTTTCGGTCAGGTAGACGCCATCGCCGGTGTTGCCACAGGTGCCATACCGCAAGGCGCATTGGTGGCCGATGCCTTGAACCTGCCTTTTGTATATGTACGCTCCACACCGAAAGACCACGGGTTGGAGAATTTGATTGAGGGCGAGCTTCGCCCCGGTATGAAGGTGGTCGTGATAGAAGACCTTGTATCAACGGGTTCGAGCAGTTTGAAGGCTGTGGAAGCCATCCGGCGCGACGGATGCGAAGTCATCGGTATGGTAGCCGCCTATACTTATGGCTTCCCCATTGCCGAAAAGGCGTTCAAAGACGCCAAGGTTCCTTTGGTTACGTTGACCAACTATGCCGTGGTTCTCGACGTTGCCCTGCGTACCGGCTACATTGAGGAAAGCGATATACCCACGTTGGAAGAATGGAGGAAAGACCCCGCCAATTGGGATGCCGGAAAATAAGAAAGTTTTCAATTTCATATTTAGTAAAGTTTTGGTGAGTTAGAACTGTCCGGACAATCCATGCACCGGATAGTTCTTTTTTTGCACCTGCCTAAAAAGAGACCCTGTTATGACAAAATTCGAAAGCGAAGTAAAGGTGATAGCCGCCTCTCAAAGCGCAGTCTACAGTAAGTTGTCCGACTTGAGCAACCTGGAGAAGATTAAAGACCGCCTGCCTGAGGGGAAAATGAAGAACTTGGTGTTTACATCGGACACCTTGAGCGTAGAAGTGCCTCCCGTAGGTACCATCACACTGCAAATTGTGGAGCGTGAACCCGAGAAGTGTATCAAGTTCGCCACCACCGCCTCCCCACTCCCCTTCAACTTGTGGATTCAGTTGGTTCCCGTTCATGAATCGGAGTGCAAGATGAAACTCACGATTGGGATGGAACTAAACCCGTTCACTAAAATGATGATACAAAAGCCCCTGCAAGACGGATTGAAGAAAATGGCCGATTCGCTGGCTATGATACATTATTAAATTAGCACATTAGCACATTGGCACATTAGCATATTAGCACATTAGCATATTAGCACATTAAAAACTATGGCTCAGAAACTTTGGGAGAAATCGGTTCAAGTGAACCAAGAGATAGAGCGTTTCACCGTAGGACGCGACCGCGAGATGGACCTCTACTTAGCCAAGCACGATGTCTTAGGCTCTATGGCGCACATCACCATGCTCGAAAGCATCGGCCTGCTTCAAAAAGAAGAGTTGACACAGCTCTTGGCGGAGCTGAAACAAATCTACGCCTTGGCGGAACGTGGCGAGTTCGTCATCGAGGAAGGCGTGGAGGATGTCCACTCGCAAGTGGAACTGATGCTGACACGCAAACTGGGCGATGTTGGCAAGAAGATACATAGCGGACGCTCGCGCAACGACCAGGTATTGCTCGACCTCAAGCTATTTACCCGTGCCCAAATCAAAGAGATAGCCGAAGAGGTTGAAGACTTATTCCAAATATTGATAGCGCAAAGCGAGCGTTACAAAGAGGTGCTGATGCCCGGCTATACCCATTTGCAGATAGCTATGCCTTCTTCCTTCGGTCTGTGGTTCGGTGCCTACGCTGAAAGTCTGGTGGACGATATGCTTTTCCTGCAAGCGGCCTTCAAGATGTGCAACCGCAACCCCTTAGGCTCTGCCGCGGGCTATGGCTCTTCCTTCCCGTTGGACCGTACTATGACTACCCGGCTGCTGGGCTTCGACTCTATGAACTACAACGTAGTCTATGCGCAAATGGGACGGGGCAAGATGGAACGTAACGTCGCCTTTGCCTTGGCCACGTTGGCGGGAACGCTTGCCAAGTTGGCTTACGACGCCTGCCTGTTCAACAGCCAGAACTTCGGATTCGTCAAACTGCCGGACGAGTGTACCACCGGTTCCAGCATCATGCCCCACAAGAAGAATCCCGACGTATTCGAACTGATACGCGCCAAGTGCAACAAAATCCAGTCACTTCCCCAGCAAATCATGATGATAGCGAACAACCTGCCTTCCGGATACTTCCGCGACTTGCAAATCATCAAGGAAGTCTTCCTCCCTGCTTTCCAGGAACTGAAAGACTGCCTACAAATGACCACCTACATTATGAACCGCATCCGGGTGAACGAGCACATACTCGATGACGAGAAGTACAGCCCAATATTCAGCGTGGAAGAAGTGAATCGTCTGGCACGTGAGGGCATGCCCTTCCGCGATGCTTACAAGAAAGTAGGACTGGACATCGAAGCCGGCCGCTTCACCCCTGACAAGCAAGTACGCCACACCCACGAGGGAAGCATCGGCAACTTGTGCAACGACCGCATCGCCAACCTGATGCGACAAGTAGTGGACGGCTTCAACTTCGTCCGAATGGAACAAGCGGAGAAAGAATTGCTGGGCATCTAAAGCTATGAGCCGAAATATCAAGACCGCATTTATCGGGATGGGGTACAGGGGGATGCAACTGTTCAATCTATTGCAATACATCCCTGGCTTCCAGACAATAGCTTTTGCCGACCCCGGGAAAGCCGACCTTTCCATACCCAGTGTAGAAGTTTACGACCAAGGGGAAACGGATTACTTACGTATGTTGCGTGAGCAAAAGCCCCGTCTGGTATTCGTAACCTCCCCCTGGAAATACCACGTAGAACACGCCATGAATTGCTTGGCGCAAGGGGCAGATGTGGCTTTGGAGATAAAAGGAGGTCTTTACATAGACGAATACCGCCCTCTGCTGGAACTGGCGGAACAAACCGGACGGAAAGTCTACCCATTAGAGAACACTCTCTTCATGCGCGACATTATGGCTATGTCTTGCTTGGTACAAGCCGGAACATTGGGTGAGATTATTTACATGCGCGGTGGCTATCGGCACGACTTGCGCCATATGCTGCTGGATGACAACGGGACGTTGGGCAATCGGGCGAAGACGGAAAGCGTATGGCGCAGCCGTTTTTACCAAGAAGAAAATGGCGACCTTTATCCCACGCACGGTTTGGCTCCCCTCTGCTTCATCGCCGGTATCGGCCGTACGGACCACTTCAAGAGCCTGACCTCTTTCGCTTCCCGTCCCGCCGGACTGATGCAGCGCATCCGCGACTTGGGAGGAAACACGAACATAAAGATAACGTTGGGCGATGTGGTAGTCACCCAACTGGAAACGGAGAAAGGCATCCTGCTCTCGCTCACCCACGACACCACCCTGCCCCGTCCGCGCAGCCTCGACTTCGAGGTGCAAGGCACCAAAGGTATTTGGCAAGGCGACCGACACCTTATTTATATAGAAGGAAGCAGCCCCTACGAGACGTGGGAAAAAGACGATGCCTACATCGCCCGCTATGAACATCCTTACTGGCAACGGTGGGGACAAACGGCCTTGGATACAGACACCCACCACCAAGGCATGGACTTCGTGATGCTGAAAGCTGTGGAGGAAGACTTGCGAGGCGAAACTCCCTACCCCGCCACCCTGCAAGATTTGGCACTGTGGACTTCGGTCACCCCGTGGTCCAAGGTCTCCATTGCGGAGCGCAGGACGGTTCACATCGGCGAGAAGTAAAACGACCAATGACAAGGAAAAATCTTCCAAGGAGAAACTGTAGTCCTTCAACGGAAGGATTGCAGTCCTTCCATAGGAGGACTATAGTTTTTCCATAGGAAGTACCGGATAAAAACACCGCTTCTAGAACCTCACAACACCGCATCTCTTTCATTTAAAGAAAGCACCTTTCACATTTAAAGAAACGGCGCAGCACATTAAATGATAATTTATCGGGGCGAAGCCCCGAAATGAAGAATGATGAATTAAGAATGAAGAATTGAGTGCCTGAAGAATGGAAAGTTAACTCTCCTCCTTCCGGAAGGAGGGGAGTTGATTACTGTAATTCTT
>CALUIQ010000091.1 GCA_944320735.1 uncultured Bacteroides sp.
GGCTACAGCGATTTCCTGATGCTGCCAGACAAGGCACGTTACGCGGACATCGCCCACAGCTACATTATGGAATTGAAGTACGTCAACCCTACCGCCACGGACGCGGAGTTGGAAGCGAAGAGCCGGGAGGCGGAGGAGCAACTGAAGAAGTACAGTGCGGACAAGGTGGTTCAACGCCTTTGCATCGGTGCACAGTTGCACCTGCTGAAGGTGGTGTTCCAAGGTGCAGAGATGCGAATCTGTGAAGAAACCTTTTGATTTACGATTTATCAATTTACAATTTGTTATTTCAATCTTTGAAAATCCAGTTCGCCGTATGTAACAGAAATGCAATATGTATGACACGCCTATATCATACCAAACATAGACCTTTGTCCCCCAAAATAATAGGATAAACGAAATTAAAGGAAATGAGAAAGAGTCTGCTGATGGTATGTATCGCTTTGCTGACGGGAGGTGTGGCATTTGCGCAAAGTGCAGGGAATAATGAAGACGGTAAGAAAATAGACAAAGACAGATTGGAGAAAAAGGATTATATGCCTACCATAAACGGGACATTGCGTGCCAAGTATGAGTATCAGACAAGTATGAAGGCCGGACGCTTTGAGATGCGTAATGCCCGTGTCAGTATTACGGGCAATGTACTGCCTATCGTGGCTTACAAGGCAGAAGTGGACCTGTCGGACGAGGGACAGATAAAGATGCTGGATGCCTACGCACGTATTTTTCCGGTGAAAGGGTTGACCGTAACGGCCGGACAGATGCGCGTACCTTTCACCATTGATGCCCACCGCTCACCTCACCAACAGTATTTTGCCAATCGCTCGTTTATCGCGAAACAAGTTGGAAACGTGCGCGATGTGGGCTTGACTTTGGGTTACAAAATGCCCACACGGATGCCTTTGACGTTGGAAGCTGGCCTCTACAATGGTACGGGGCTGACCAATCAGAAAGTATGGCACAAGGAAGTGAATTATTCTGCCAAAGCAATACTCTTCCCGGTGGAGGGATGGAACCTGACGTTGAGCGTGCAAGGTATTCAGCCGGAAGAAGTATGGATGCGTTCGTATGATATTGGTACTTATTATGAATTCGGACGTTTTCACATAGAGGGTGAATACCTTTACAAACAATATTCGGACAAGGCGTTTAAGGATGTACATGCCGCCGATGCTTTCATCAACTATGACCTGCCCCTGCGCAAGACATTTACCAAGATTTCTTTTTTGGCTCGTTATGATATGATGACCGACCAAAGCGATGCTAAAACATATGATGAGCAGACGGGCGAATTGGTCGTTACAGACTATAAGCGCCATCGCGTGACTGGCGGTATTACATTGAGTCTGAGCAAGGCTTTCCGCACGGACCTTCGTCTGAATTTCGAGAAGTATTTCTATCCCGAAGGTAGCATTGCGAAAGAGTCGGAACAAGACAAAGTGGTGCTGGAGTTGATGGTTAGGTTCTAATTCATTCTTTATACGGTTAAGCACATCGTCATTTTTTAGACGCGGATTGAGCGGATTAGGCGGATTATTAAGGGGCTTCGCTCAATTAATCATCCATCCGTATAGTTAAGAATAAAAATAAATCCGCTTTATCCGCACAATCCGCGTCTAAAAAATACCCCGATAAATTTTCATTTAGGAATACACAAATCTATCCCGCACAAAGTATAGTACTTCCCGGAAATTAGGAAATATCGGAGAAAGTTCGTATATTTGGGGAAAGTATATGAACGATGACTCCTCCCATTCTTCCCGGCTTGACCGCACAAGAACAGACCTTGCTGTACGAGAAGCTGAATGTGTACAATCGAGGTAGGGCTTCCTACAAGGAGGCGGGGGCTTATTTGGTGGTGCTGCCGCGTGAAGGACATTCGACTTATACTTTATGGATATACTCTCCTTTGCCCGGCCGACAACACATCTTCTATCTTTGTGAACTATCCGCCGATGTCAACGAAGCGTTGCGTACCGCCAGCACTTTATGTTTTTATTCAGAGCGCCCATTGTTAATGGTGGAATACAATGCCAAGCGTATGCAAGGCAACGGTGACGATCTGATTCCAATGGGTAAGTATCGTGGGCACTTCCTGCACGAGATATTGAGTATTGACCCGGCTTATTTGGGGTGGATAGCCTATAAGTTTCAGCCGCGTATTCCCAAGCAAGAGCGTTTTGTGCATATAGCCCGAATCTATTATTCCGTGCATATGGATGCGCAGCGTGTCAAGGTGCATCGTAAACCGATGGGACGTTTCTTAGGGAAAAAAGGGGAGAAGCTGGAGAACTTACGGCTGACAGTGACTCATGTGAGGCTGGAAGACGATCCTTACAAGACACAAGTGCGGGGAGGCACCCCTTTCTTTTATGTTCGCCAAGTATTGAGGCTGACAGATACGGCTGGAAATAGGGTCAGTATATACATTAATGCGCGTACGGCCAGCCGGCATTCGTGTGTACTACCAGCCACCGAACGTGCTTATCAGCCCGGAGAAACAATCGAAATAGCCTCGGCAAGGGTGGCACGTACCTATTGGGTCGGCAACACGCCTTGCACGAGGCTTAATTATGTGCGGTTTAAATAAAGTCACTTCTTCACATAGCTATCCGGATAAACGGTAAAGTCCACCTGCTTGCCTCCGGCTAAGTCAATCCAGGTATCAAACGTACGTTTCCCTTCTTTCAGTACGATGACGCGCGCTCCGTTTGGCAGATGGTTGTAAACGGTGTTGCCACCGGTGTAGCGTCCGTATCCCAACAAGATGCCGTGCCACATGACAGTGTAATCGTTGTCATGGTCATGTCCTACAAACATACCCATCACGTCGCCCGCCTCTTTCATAGCCGTAAACATACCGGTATTCAACGCTGGTGCACACGACTTTTCCATACGGGTACCTTTCAGGATGGCGCTTTCGTTAGAAGCCGCTTGATTGTATTCCGGCAGGGGAATGTGGAAGAAAGCCAAGGCGGGCAAGGGCTTTCCGCCGTTAGCCTCTTTTAGCTCGGCACTTTGTTTCCGGTAACGTGCTACTTGTTCAAACGTCAACCAGTCATATCCTTTTATTTCCGGAATTCGGGAATAAGAGTGGGTGTCGAAGAAATAGAGGACTGCCTTGTCTGTGCTTTGACCGTTGGAAGCTTTGACCGTCAGTGTGTAATCCGGAGACTCAGCCTCGCCCCGATCCGGTTGTATGTTGCCGGGTATGCTACGGATGATGTCATACAACTGTGGGCGGGTCAATCCCTGTTCGTCATCGTGGTTGCCAAACGTCACGACAAAGGGGACTTGATGAGCAGACACGCGCTCCAATACCGTCCGCATGCCTTGTTCGGCGGGTGCCGCATAAATGACATCTCCCGTCAATACGACCAAATCCGGTTTTTCCAGGTTCAGTACTTCATCGATACGTTCCAACGCAATATCCGAAGCCGGATTGCCATATTTGAAGTGCACGTCCGTGAACTGTACAATCTTGAATTCGCCCTTGTCGCTAAATCTTAGCGCAGTAGATTGGGCGAAGAGGGCGTTCCATCCCAACATTAAACAGAAAAAGAATAAAACAATTGTTCTCATAATGGTATTTGCTTTTAAGTAACTAATCAAAATTATCTTATAGCACACAGATGACACAGATGAGACAGATTTGCACAGATTATTTTTTTTTATAAGATCTGTGGTCATCTGTTAAATCTGTGTTATCTGTTCGTTATAGTCTGTACACTTATTTACATTTATTTCTTTGTGGTTATCAGTACGGTGGCATAGGCGGCAATGCCTTCCTCCCGTCCGGTAAATCCTAACTTTTCGGTCGTAGTGGCTTTGATGGACACGTCGTCAGGGTCGATGTCCATTACCTGAGCTAAAGTTTGTTGCATCTCGGGGATGCGTGATTTTAGTTTAGGACGCTCAGCGCAAACAGTGGCATCGATGTTGCCGACTGCATACCCCTTTGTGGCTATCAGTTCCGCGGTCTTGCGGAGCAATATCTTACTGTCTATGTTTTTGTATTCGCCTGCTGTATCGGGAAAGTGATAACCAATGTCGCGCATATTGGCTGCTCCCAGCAGGGCATCACAAATGGCATGTATCAGCACATCGGCATCGCTGTGCCCCAACAGCCCTTTCTCGTGTTCCAGACGTATTCCGCCCAACCACAATTCACGTCCTTCCACCAACCGATGGACGTCGTAACCGAATCCAACCCGTATCTTCATGATTTATCTGATATAAAAATCCAATAATTTCTTTTCGCCTATATATCCTTGCAGATGTTGGCCGATGCTGACGGGACCTACGCCTGCAGGCGTGCCGGTGTACAACAGGTCACCCATTTTCAGCGTCATAAAACGACTGACGTATGCGATGAGGTCGTCTACCCGAAACAGCATATCAGCAGTGCATCCTTGTTGTACGGTTTTTCCGTCTATGTCAAGATGAAAATCAAGGTTTTGGACATCCCCACCGACATGGGCAAGCGGAACAAACTCGCCTATGGCCGCCGAATTGTCGAATCCCTTGCTCAGTTCCCAAGGATGGCCTGACTCACGAAAGCGGCGTTGTAAGTCGCGGGCGGTGAAATCAATGCCTACCGTTACGGAATCGTAATAACGGGAAGCGAAACGGGGAGCGATATGTTTGCCCAAGCGGCAAATATGAACCACAATCTCTGTCTCGTAATGCACTTCGTGGGAAAAATCAGGCAGAAAGAAAGGTTTGCCGTCTCTCAAGATAGCCGAGTCCGGTTTTAAAAAGATAACCGGCTCTTGCGGCTCAAGCATGCTTCCCATTTCTTGGTTGTGCCGGGCATAATTCATGCCTACTGCTATAATCTTCATTGCTTATTTTCGTTAGAGTTTAGACGATTGAACATCACTGCCAAGTGGGCGTAGAGCGACGTATTCTGTACGACGATATGTTCAGGTACACGTATGCGGAAAGGGGTAAAATTCCATACGGCTTTGATGCCTCCCTCTATCATATAGTCCGTAATCTGCTGGGCTATTCCTATCGGTACGGTCAGTACGCCGATGTTTACCTGATATTCCTTCATCTTGTTTATAAAATCATCAGAATGGAAGATTGGTATGCCGTTTAGCGTGGTGCCCACAAGATTCGGCTTTACATCGAATGCCGCTACAATTTCCAAGCCAAAGTGTTTCAAGCCTGAATCCCCCAACAAAGCCGCTCCCAAACTACCTACTCCGAAGAGAAACGCCTTGTGCAGATTGGTGAAGCCTAAAAAGTTTTCCAACACGGTTATTAACGTATCTATTTCATAGCCTACGCGTGTACGTCCTGTTATGTTGACGTAAGATAAATCTTTGGCTATCTGTGAGGCGTCAATGTTTATTTCTTTGGAGATTTGGGTGGAAGATACATAGCGCTCGCCTTTCTGCTTCAGCAATATGATGTTGGAGAGATACCACGGTAGACGTCGTAACGTCGGTTCCGGCACCCGCAAAACTTCTTTATGTTGAGGCTGATTGTTCATGGTTTTCTTTTCCTTGTCAAGTTGAGTCAGACAAAAGTACATTTTTTTTTTGTAAGTTGTCCGCAAACAGATAAAAAGGTGACATAAAATCTATCTTAGATTGCAAAATACCTCTAAAAGTCGTATTTTTGATTCGTTTTTTGTATGTATTACTTTTTATAGAAGAGTTAAAATATGGGGAATAATGATTGGAAAGATCGTTTGAATGTGGTTTATTCTACCAATCCGGACTTTCACTACGAAACAGAAGAAATCGTGGAAGTGCCTACTCTGCCTGCGGGTCAACAAAAATTGCGTGTTCAACTGGATCGTAAAAATCGGGGAGGCAAGGTTGTGACTTTGGTTTCGGGTTTTGTAGGGACAGACGATGATTTAAAACAACTTGGAAAACTTCTGAAAAGCAAATGTGGTGTCGGCGGGAGTGCTAAAGAAGGGGAAATCATTGTGCAAGGTGATTTCAAGAATAAAATAGTGGAATTGTTGAAGAGGGAAGGGTATACGCAGACGAAACCTGTAGGCTGATATAAAAAACGGCTGTACGGAAAATGCTCGTACAGCCGTTTAAGGCAATCATTTATGGAAAAAGAACTTATTCAGCGCGCAGCGTGAAACGCTTGAAGTCAGTAATCTGCAATTCAGAATCTGCTTCCTTCAGCACTTCACGTACTGTCTTTTTGCCGTCCATGATGTCTTCCTGGTTCAACAGGCAGACTTCTTTCAGGAATTTGCCCAGACGGCCTTTGGCAATGTTTTGAATCATTTGCTCGGGGAGGTGGGCAGCCTTTTCGGCCGAAACGGTAGCGATGATTTCCTTAGCCTTGGCTACATCCTCAGCCGTAATCCAGCCTTTTGCCATATTGCTTTCCATATGGTCCTCGCTGTCTACATGGGCAGGGTTGATGCCTGCTTTCTTCAAGGCAGCCTCAACGGCTTTCTGTACTTGCTCGGCTTTCGTCTTTTCGATAGCTACGTCTATTTCTTTTTGTTTTACGTCTTCGGGTACACCGGCCTCGTCAATTGCGATGGGGTTCATAGCGGCAATCTGCATACATATCTGTTTAGCCAGTTGCTCGTCTACAGTCTTGTTGAATGCGGCGATGGTGCAGAGAGAGTTGCGGTTCATATGGTTATATACCATTGTGCTCACGCCTTCTACTGTCATATAGCCATCCAATTCCATCTTTTCACCCGTGATGCCACTGCGGTCTACGACAGCATCTTGCACGGTACCCTTGTCCATAGGAAGGGCTTTTACTTCATCCAGTGTTTTGCACTTATTGGCTACGGCCAAATCCAAAATGTCTTGTGTCAGCTTGACGAAATCAGCGTTCTGAGCTACAAAGTCAGTTTCACACTTCAGGGCGATGATTGCTGCAAAGTTGCCAGTGTTCTTAGTCAACACGCAACCTTCAGAAGCTTCGCGGTCAGAACGCTTAGCAGCTACAGCTTGTCCTTTCTTGCGGATAATCTCCATTGCCTTGTCAAAATCGCCTTCAGCTTCAGTCAAGGCATTTTTGCAATCCATCATACCAGCACCGGTCATCTTGCGGAGCTTGGTAATATCAGCCATTGTTACAGCCATACAGTTTCTTAATTTTAAAATGGTGAATAATGAAAAAGTAGTTAGTAGTCAGCAGTCAATAGTTCTTCACTACCAGCTACTTGCCACTAACTACTTTGGTTTTATTAACTATGTAAAGAGAGTTTAAGCCTCTTCTTCGTCTTTCATAAAGGCAGCTGCCTTTGAAGCATTGATGGCTTCCTCATCTTGCTTGTCCAAACGAGCCTTCGTTGCTTTGCGCTTTCCACCTTTGTTGGCGGGAGCTTCACCGGCGGCTTCCATATCGACCTTTTCAGCTTTGCGCTCTTCCAGGCCTTCCTGCATAGCTGCGCAGCATGCGTCCAAAATTACTTCGATGGACTTAGTGGCATCATCGTTTGCCGGGATGATAAAGTCGATGTTAGTTGGGTCTGAGTTCGTATCTACAATACCGAATACGGGGATTCCCAAGCGGTTGGCCTCGCGTACGGCAATGTTTTCTTTCATAACATCTACTACGAACAATGCAGACGGCAGACGAGTCAGGTCAGCAATAGAACCTAATGTCTTGTCCAACTTAGCGCGTTGACGCGAAATCTGCAGAATTTCACGCTTAGACAAGTTGGCGTATGTTCCGTCATTGGTTAATTTGTCGATGGTGGCCATCTTCTTCACGGCCTTGCGGATTGTCGGGAAATTGGTCAACATACCGCCCGGCCAGCGTTCGATTACATAAGGCATATTCACAGACGCAGCCTTCTCGGCTACAACCTGCTTAGCTTGTTTTTTAGTAGCAACAAACAGGATTTTCTTTCCTGACTTGGCGATTTGCTTCAAAGCTTCCGCAGCTTCGTCTATCTTAGCAACCGTCTTGTTGAGGTCGATGATGTGGATGCCGTTGCGCTCCATAAAGATGTAGGGAGCCATAGCGGGATTCCATTTTCTTTTCAGGTGGCCAAAGTGGCAACCGGCCTCCAATAATGTATCAAAATTTGTTCTTGACATTGTCTTTTTTAATCTTAAATCGTTTACTTTCTTTTTTGTTTTTCTAAACCAACCGCCGGGTAGCCTGTCCTTAATATATAGGGGGATAGGATCCCAGTAGTTTAGATGCTAAACGCTCTTTAGTTGAGAGTTGAGAGGTAACACAGTCGAGAATTATTATGCAACTTGTCCGCCCCAACCATGCTCCAACTCTTAACGTTTGCTGAACTGGAATCTGCGGCGTGCTTTTGGACGTCCCGGTTTCTTACGCTCAACAGCGCGCGGGTCACGTGTCATGAAACCTTCTGCACGCAATGCAGCCTTGTCTTCGGGGTTAATCTTCACCAATGCGCGGGCAATGGCTAAACGCAAAGCCTGAGATTGTCCTGTGAAACCACCACCGTTCAGATTTACCTTGATGTCATACTTCTCCGCAACACCCAACTTGTTCAGCGGTTGCTTTACTACATATTGTAGAATGCTTGAAGGGAAGTACACCGTAAGGTCTCTCTTGTTGATTGTAATCTTTCCAGTACCTTCGCTTACGAAAATACGTGCAACTGCACTTTTACGTCTGCCTAATGCATTTACTACTTCCATTATCTCTTATTTAAGTGCGTTAATATCAATCATTTTCGGTTGTTGAGCCTCATGCTTGTGCTCGCTTCCGGCATATACATACATATTGCTCAGCAGTTTGGCGCCCAACTTGTTTTTGGGGAGCATACCCTTCACAACCTTTCTCAGCAGTTTCTCTTCGCCGTTGGGCTTTGCCATCAATCGGGCGGGAGTCATTTCACGCTGGCCACCAGGATAACCTGTGTAGGACAGATAAATCTTGTCAGTCCACTTGTTGCCAGTCATTTTCACTTTGTCGGCATTGATAATGATTACATTATCGCCACAATCTACATGAGGGGTAAAGTTCGGTTTGTACTTTCCTCTCAACAGTTTCGCAACTTTTGCCCCCAAACGGCCTAATACTTGGTCGGTGGCATCAACGATGACCCATTCTTTGTTCACCGTTGCTTTGTTTGCAGAAATGGTCTTGTAACTTAAAGTATCCACTCTTTAAATGTTTTTTAAAATGTTACTACTAATAGTTTCAGTCACCTCAAATTAAGCACCTCGGACAAAGGATGCATTAACTTGTTATGAATGAAACATTTATCCTTATTAGATAATAATCGGCTTGCAAAGGTACGAATTTTCTATGAAAGAGCAAACTTTTTGTTCCTTTTTTGATTTTTTGATAGATTGATAAGGGGCATGGAATTTCTTAACGAGATTTTCAATATAGGATTATCCTCTTTTGAAAAAAAATAGGATTATCTTCTCCGGCGAAGAAGATAATCCTATTGGTCGGGACATATAAACGCGCGATCCGCGTTAAATGTGTCTTGTTAGAATTCTGCGTTCTTTGGCGTACGTGGGAACGGTATGACGTCACGGATGTTTGCCATACCTGTTACAAACAATAACAGGCGTTCGAAGCCTAAACCGAATCCGGCGTGAGGACACGTTCCGTATTTGCGGGTATCCAAATACCACCACATGTCTTTCATGGGGATATTCAGTTCCGTGATGCGGGCCATCAGTTTGTCGTAATTCTCTTCACGCACGCTGCCACCGATTATCTCGCCTATTTGCGGGAACAACACATCGGTGCCTTGTACTGTCTTCCCGTCGTTGTTTTGTTTCATGTAGAAAGCCTTGATTTCTTTCGGGTAATCTATCATGATGACGGGCTTCTTGAAATGCTCTTCCACCAAATAGCGTTCGTGCTCACTGGCCAAGTCGCAACCCCAGTAAACCGGGAACTCAAACTTGTGGCCTTTGGCAATGGCTTCTTCCAGAATCTTAATACCTTCCGTATATGGTAAACGGACAAAGTCTGTATTGACTACGCTTTGTAGGCGGTCTATCAGACCTTTGTCCACCATTTTGTTTAGGAAAGCCAAATCATCTTGGCAGTTGTCGAGTGCCCATTGTACGCAATACTTAATAAATTCCTCCTCCAAGTCCATTAGGTCCTGCAAGTCGGCGAAAGCTACTTCCGGTTCTATCATCCAGAATTCAGCCAGGTGGCGAGGCGTGTTGGAGTTTTCGGCACGGAAGGTAGGGCCAAACGTGTAGATGGCGCCCAAAGCCGTAGCGGCCAGTTCACCTTCAAGTTGTCCCGATACCGTCAGGCTGGTCTGCTTGCCAAAAAAGTCATCGTCATAGATGATGGAGCCGTTCTCGTCCTTCTTCAGGTCGTACAGGTTCTTGGTTGTTACTTGGAACATTTGGCCGGCACCTTCGCAGTCGGATGCTGTGATGATAGGAGTATGGAAATAGAAGAACCCTTTTTGGTGAAAGAACGTATGAATGGCCATAGCCATATGGTGGCGCAGGCGGAACACGGCTCCGAAAGTGTTGGTACGCGGACGCAGGTGGGCAATCTCGCGCAGAAACTCCATAGAGTGTCCTTTCTTCTGCAGGGGATATGTGTTGTCGCACAAACCTAATACTTCTATTTCACGTGCTTGAATTTCGACTTTTTGTCCCGAACCTACCGATTCGGTCAGTTCTCCGTTTACGCTGAGGCAGGCTCCTGTTGTAATGTCTTTTAGCAGAGCCTCGTCAAAGCGGGCTACATCGACAACAATTTGTACATTATTAATTGTAGAACCGTCATTCAGCGCAATAAAACTTACTTGTTTGCTACCTCTACGGGTACGGACCCAGCCTTTTACGTTGACTGTCGTACCGAAATCTTCGCGTTTCAGCAGGTCCACAATTTTTGTTCTACGTATATTCTCCATTTTAAATAAATATTTTAATATGCTACTGATGTTACTCAAACGACCCCATACGCAAGAAGTTAACTTCTTGTTCGGTCAGGTAGCGCCAATCGCCCCGTCGCAAGCCTTTCTTAGTCAGCCCGGCAAAATAGACGCGATCCAGTTTTACAACCTTATAACCTAATGATTCAAAGATGCGGCGTACGATGCGGTTTTTGCCCGAGTGGATTTCAATGCCCACTTCATTCTTTTTCGCATCATCGGTGTAGCTGATGGCATCTGCGTGAATTTCACCGTCATCCAGTTGGATGCCTGCCGCAATTTGTTCCATATCGGCTTGGGTCAGGTTTTTGTCCAAACGCACGTGATAAATTTTCTTTTTCAAGTATTTGGGGTGTGTCAGTTTGGATGCCAGGTCGCCATCGTTGGTCAACAGCAGCACGCCCGTTGTGTTACGGTCCAGACGGCCTACGGGATAGATGCGTTCCGTGCAAGCTCCCTTTACCAAGTCCATGACGGTGCGCCGTGCCTGCGGGTCGTCCGAAGTGGTTACCGTGTCTTTCGGCTTGTTCAGCAGAACGTATATTTTACGCTCTATTTTAACGGGTTGGTCGTGGAATTTCACTTCATCTCCTCGCTTGATCTTGGTGCCCAGTTCTGTGACAACTTGACCGTTGACAGATACCACGCCGGCTGTGATAAATTCATCAGCTTCACGGCGCGAGCATAAACCTGCATTGGCCAAAAATTTGTTCAGGCGTATCGGTTCGTTCGGGTCATAGTTCAGTTCCTTATATTCCAATTGCTTTTTCTTGCTGTACTTGGCATTTGGGTTATAATCCGCAGTACGTGGACGTGAAGGACGGCCATAGGGAGCGTTGTTCTCCTTATTATATGGACGCGGTGCGTTATTGGAGCTGAAACGTGGGCGTTGTGGACGTTCATTGCCATACGAGCGTTGCGGGCGTTCGCTACCCATCTCGGCATTCGGATTGAAGCGAGGACGAGTTGGACGAGTGGGGTTGTATGGCCGTTGTGGACGTTCGCTGTTCTCGTTATGAAAGCGAGGACGGTACGGGCGGTCATTGTACGTACGTTCACCCTCTTCAGCGTTGTAACGTGGGCGATACGACCCGCTGCCATAAGTCGGACGCTGCGGACGTTCTCCGTTGTTATAATCCTTGTTGAATTTCGGACGGTACGAACGATCGCTGCTATAAGCGTGTTGTACACGTTCCCCCTTGTTGGGAATAAAACGTGCGCGGGGGCGACTACCGTTTTCCCTGTTATAAGAAGGACGCCCAAAGTTTTCGTTTCTAAATTGGTTGCCGTCACGGCCTGTGTTTGATTCTTCTCCTAAAGTTGACGTGTCACGCCAATTTTCATTTTCTGTACTCATTTGTTTTTATTCGAATAAAAATTAAACTATTGGCCTCACGGCCGAAAATATCAATAATGTGCTAATGTAACAATATGCTGATGTGTTAAATGTCGCGCATTGGTACATTGCGGTCTTTGGCTCTTTTACATCCCTGTATAATTATGCGGGGTAATGGCACGAAGCTCTTTTTTGAGCTCCTCGCTCACATTCAACTCGTCTATGAATTGTCGGATGGATTCTTCTGTTATTGCCTGGTTCGTACGCGTCAAAGCTTTCAGCGCTTCGTAGGGATGCGGATAAGCCTCGCGGCGTAGAATCGTCTGTATGGCTTCGGCCACTACACTCCAGCAATTGTCCAAGTCTCTATAAATCACTTTTTCATTCAGCAGTAACTTGCGCAAACCTTTCAGTGAACTTTGAATGGCAATGACCATATGTCCGAAAGGCACACCGATGTTGCGCAACACGGTAGAGTCCGTCAAGTCGCGTTGCAGGCGCGAGATAGGCAGTTTGTTGGCCAAATGTCCCAAGATGGCGTTGGCCATTCCCAAGTTGCCTTCCGAATTTTCAAAGTCAATCGGATTCACCTTGTGCGGCATGGCACTTGAGCCAACTTCACCGGCTTTAATCTTCTGTTTGAAGTATTCCATTGAAATGTATTGCCAGAAGTCACGGTTCATATCAATGAGGATGGTATTGATGCGTTTTAAGGCATCAAATACGGCAGCCAGATTGTCATAGTTGGATATCTGTGTGGTGTACTCTTCACGCTCCAATCCCAGTTTCTCTGCAACGAAGCGGTTGCCAAAATCTTTCCAGTCGTACATCGGATAAGCCACATGGTGAGCATTGTAGTTGCCTGTGGCTCCACCAAACTTGGCCGTAATGGGGCACGCCTTCAAGGTTGCCAGCTGACGCTCCAGGCGGTAGACGAATACTTGGATTTCTTTTCCCAATCGGGTAGGCGATGCAGGTTGTCCGTGCGTCTTGGCCAGCATGGGGGTGTTGGCCCATTCCTCGGCATACGTGCGCAGTTGTGCAATCAGTTCCTCTATCAACGGATAGTAAACCTGCTGAAGCGCTTCTTTCACCGACAAGGGTACCGATGTGTTGTTGATGTCTTGAGAAGTCAACCCAAAATGGATGAACTCTTTGTAGGCATCCATTCCGCCCAGTTTGTCAAACTGTTCTTTCAAGAAATACTCTACTGCCTTTACGTCGTGGTTTGTTACGCTTTCTATCTCTTTGATACGTCCGGCATCGGCTTCCGAGAAGTGGCGGTATATATCCCTTAAAGTTTCAAACACGCCTTTGTCCACCTCTTTCAGTTGGGGGAGAGGCAACTCGCACAAAGCAATAAAATACTCGATTTCCACCTGCACCCTGTATCTCATCAGTGCATATTCAGAGAAATAGGCAGCCAAGGCGTCCGTCTTGCCCCTATAACGACCGTCAATCGGAGAAATGGCGGTTAATACATCCAGTTCCATACGTAGTAAATGTGTATTCAGTTGATAATTATCGGGCGACAAAATTAGTGCTTTTTCTCGAAACAGTGGCTATAAAAACTTAATAAAAGCAGCCAGACAACATAATTTAAAAAAAATAGTCCATACGGTGTCGTATGAACTATACTTTACGGCTTATTCTATTTGTGGGCGTTGACGGATTCGAACCGCCGACCCTCTGCTTGTAAGGCAGATGCTCTGAACCAGCTGAGCTAAACGCCCGTGGATAACGGAAATAAGTTTGTTCTTGTCGGGGTGGGCGCTGAGGGATTCGAACCCCCGACCCTCTGCTTGTAAGGCAGATGCTCTGAACCAGCTGAGCTAAGCGCCCGATATTTCCGAAACGAAAGCGAATAGTCTTGGTGGTGGGCGTTGACGGATTCGAACCGCCGACCCTCTGCTTGTAAGGCAGATGCTCTGAACCAGCTGAGCTAAACGCCCGACACTTTCGTTTCAAAAGCGCTGCAAAGGTACTACTTATTTTGAAACTGACAAACCTTTTGGGAATTATTTTTGGGAATGGGCTCATTTTTGTTCTTTCTGATTAAAAATTGAAGCTTTTAAAGAATAAACCGAAGTCGTTCTGTTATGCTTGTCTTGCGTCTTCATCCTGCTTGTCAATCCTTTTCTTGTTCAAATACCCCTTCCAGCCTATTTGGGAAATTTGTATGTTACTTTGTAGCCTGAAATGCGCCCTGACGCAAGCAACGGCAAGTACCATTTACCAAGTACCAAGTACAATTTGCTTGAGGCAGGCGGGGGCGAAAAGCGATGGTGGTTACACCATATTATATATATAACGAACGAGAGGAAAAAGAAAAAACGAGAAATCAAATTATTAACATTAACAACTAAATTATTTAAGATTATGGAAATGGAAAAGTTTTATGTGGCTCCGGAGGTGGAAATCCTGGAGGTAGCTGTGGAAA
>CALUIQ010000092.1 GCA_944320735.1 uncultured Bacteroides sp.
CCTTGAATATCTTGAAATAATCCCGGTAGAAGCCGCTGGCGTGGGTGAGTTTCCGGAACAAGTCTTTCCCGCCATCGCTGAGGATGACGTTGGTAAAGTTGTCGTACTCGTCTATTATCAGGTAAAGCGGGTAGCCCTTCTTATGCGCTTGGAGGCTGATATGGTTCAGTTTGCCGCGGGCGTCCGGAGTGGATTTTACCGCCTGCTCGAACCCCGCATCGTAATAACATGCATAAATTTCGGCAAACACATCCAATACTTGTCCGCAATAACGGTCGAAGTTTGTTTCCAACTCTTGCTCATTCCTGCCACCAATCAAGGAAAAGTCGAAATAAATCACTTGGAAGCTATTCTTCAGCGGCGTGGGATGCTCGTGTATCCAAAGCCCGTCGAAGAGGCGGTCGAACTTATCCGCTTTCGCGACGTCATAATAGGCCTGCATCATACTGACGAATACGCTTTTGCCGAAACGGCGCGGGCGAATCAAGAACAAGTAGTCATTTGTTTCTTCCAACAAGGGAAGATACATCGTTTTGTCTACATAATACCGGTTCTTCTCACGCACTTCTTCAAAGCGCGCCACTCCGTAAGGGATTCCTTTCACTGCTTCCATCTTTGCTGTGTTTGATAGTGTATAGGGCAAAGGTACGAAAAATAAATTATTCCGGATTGATTATTCCAGATTTCGTTCAATTTAAATTGTTGGCTTTTCAATAAGCAAGCTGAAAAGGTAAAGTAAGCAAGGATATATGCCCAAGTAAGCAATGATACTTGGGCAAGTATCCTATAATGCCTGAAAATGGATTCTGTAATGAAAGTAATTAGTGATACTGAGATTTGTTGGGTGAATCCTATTACGTGTTTTGTGGCATTCCAATACCTTTTTTGCGGTGTTTCATTACCGGACTTTGTGCTTTCATCCACATTCCTGTTGTCCTGTGACAATTCTGTAAACTTTTGGTATGATTTTTATAATGGTGAAAAGGTTTATTTTATATCTTTGGGCAGATGTTTGTACTTTCATAAATATAAGTAGCGAGAATGGCATTCTAATAGGGAAAATGCAAAAAGAATCATTTTAATTTTTATAGTTAGAAAAACTGTATATGGGACAATTCCGATTATTATTTAGTATGTGTCTGATTCTTTTTTCTACTTGGATGGGCATAAATCTTCGTGCCCAGTCCTATGATAACTTGTGGAAGCAGACGCGGGAAGCGCAAGCCAAGAATCGCCCCATGACTATGATTGATTTGAACGATCAGATTTATCGGAGAGCCTTGGCGGAGAAAAACATGGCTCAAATGTTGAAAGCTTACGTAAGCAGAGAGGCGTATGAGAGGTTTCTTACACCGGATAGTTTATACAGTACCTTGAATGACCTGAAGCGTTGGGTCGAAAGGTCCACGGATAAAGTAGAGAAAGCCCTGCTTCATTCTCTTTTGGCATACGAGTATGCTGACTACTGGGAGAAAAATCTCTATCGTATTCAAGAACGTGCGGACATTGTGACCGAAAAACCGTCTGCTGACATACGCACGTGGTCTTCAGGACGTTTTGTTGAGCAAGTGACGGCTCACGGACTTGCCTCTTTGGCGAACGATGACTTGTTGGTTGAGATGGTCACTTCTGATTATCAGCCATTCATTGAGCAAAATGATGGGAGTGCTTATTATGGGCACGATTTGTATCACTTGTTGTTTCATCGTACCATCAATGCCTTTGAGAAAATGTCGGGTACTTATGCCGACTCGTTGTTTCAAAGTCTTTCCGACAGCCTTTATCATCGGATGCTGGACGTTTATACCCATTTGCCGAATAGACCAGAAGCAATCATATTGGCCACGCTTGACTATTGGCAATGGAAAACGGGTAATTATCTGAACCGCGCTCCCCAATTGAGACCGTATGATCGTAATCGGGAGTTGGAGAATTCTTATATGCAAATGATTGACGGGCTTATGGAAAAGTATGCTGACTGCCCCGCGATAGTAGAAGCTTATATCTGTAAAGCCAAGTGGATGAGTCACGGTGGTAAAGGACGTAGCATTGCCGAAGCGCTTCGCTTATGCGACGAAGGAATCCGTAACTACCCGTCATACAATCGCATTGGTGAATTGCGCCTCATTCGTGACCGATTGCTCCAACCTCAAGTGAGTATTCGCAGTAATGATTTCTGCTATCCGGGCGATACGCTTAAACTGAATGTGACTTATCGTACATTGAATACCCCAATTCAACTAAACATTTATGCGACGAACGCCACTATGCATTCATATCGTTATGATTGTAACGATGATGAAGAGTTTCGCAAATGTGCGCCAAGACTGGTTTACAGTACCAAACATCTGCTAACTCCGCTTCCGGCTTTCGATAAATTGCCGGCTGATATCCCTTATTTGCCCAGTGACACCGTGCTAAATTTTCCTTTGCCTTCCGAACCTGGCATTTATGTGGTAGAAGCATCACCCCAAACTGAAAACGGACATATGTCGCGTTGTTTTTTATCGGTGTCCCGTTTGCGGATGTTCACGCTCGATATAGGTAATGGGGTCATAGAAGTAACGACATTGGACAACCGTAGCGGCCACCCTATCTCCGATGTAACTGTAGATTTTTACACCGGTGAAGACCCTACTTCTTTGAAGCCGTTGAAATCAGTGGCGACTGGAACGGATGGTAAGGCGTTAGTAGATTTAGGGAAAGGAATACGTACCATTCATTACGTGGCGCATAAAGGGAATGATCGTTCCATACAAATTCAAAGGCTTGACTTGGCGCAGGTTGCATCACAAGTCCCCGAAACGGATTACAAACTTGTCCTTTTTACTGACCGTGCCATTTACCGTCCCGGCCAGACTGTCTGTTTGAAGGGTGTCGCCTATAGTCAGAATGGAGATAAGGCGGAGGTAATTTGTAAAGAGCCAATCGAGTTGGAGTTGCTCGATTCCACTGACGGGCTGATAGCCGCCCGAAAGGTAGTGACCAACGATTTCGGATCATTTTCGGCGGAGTTCACATTGCCGGCGATTTGTCTCAACGGGAAGTTTTCTCTCAGTGCGCAAGGAAAGGCGGAGGTCACTGTCCGTTTTCATGTAGAAGATTATAAACGACCGACGTTTGAGATTGTTTTCCAACCTATTACTTTCCCCTATCGTTTGGGTGAGACCGTCACTGTAAGTGGGCAGGTAAAGAATTTTAGTGGTGTTGCGCTGCAGAAGAGGTCGTTGGCTTATCGGGTAATACGTCATAATCCGATAATTTTCCATCGTTCTCCACAGAAAGAAGTTCTTGCCACTGATACGATAAGCTTGGATTCCGAAGGCCGCTTCTCTATTCCTGTGAAATTAGACACGCTCCGGTTGGAGCCGTTTATGCTGGAACTTTTCAATTTATCCCAGCTTTCCTGTCATTATACATACGAAATAGAGGCTGCTGTAACTGACGACTCTGGCGAGACTCGGACAGCTTCCTACAACCTGTTTGCCGGTAGAAAGGCTTTGGAACTTGATGTGTTCTGCCCTTCGCTGATATGCAAGGAAGATACGGATGGTTGGATGCTTCGCGCGTACAATGAAGAGTCTGTTTGTCAGACTTTGTATGCTGATTGGCGCATAGACCGTACTCCCTTGGAACAGCAGATACAGGCAAATCCTCCTTTGTTAAGCGGAAGCTGCCGGACAGATTCCCTTCAACCTTATGCGTTATGGAAGTCCTTGCCTTCAGGCGGTTATCGGTTGACGATTACTGCGACCGATTCTTTGGGGCATCAGGCCGAAACGTATCAGGATTTTGTTTGGTTTTCAAGACAAGATGTTCGTCCACCCTTGCATACTCCTCTGTTCTTTTATGAAGGTCGTACCGAGGTTGGCGTAGGCGAGCAAGCCTCTTTTTATGTCGGCACTTCCTATAAAGATGCTTATCTGCTAATGGATGTTTTTACAGGCGAGAAACGGATGGATAGTCGCGTGTTGCATCTCTCCGACACGCTGATGTACGTGAAAATGCCCTATCTTGAGACGTACGGCGAGAGCGTAACCGTTCAGTTCGCGCTTTTGCATGAAGGCCAGCGTTATGCCCAATCCGTCTTGTTGAAAAGAAAACAGCCGGATATGCGCTTGAACCTGAAATGGCAGGTATTCCGCGATCATTTGCGTCCCCGACAGGATGAAGTGTGGAAACTTGTCGTCAGTCATCCTGACGGGCTTCCAGCTTCCGCTGAAGTCTTGGCGTTTATGTATGACGCTTCGTTGGATGATTTTTATCGTTGGTGTCCCCCGTGGAATGTCTTGTTCCGTCGGGATTGGAATGAACGCGGCAGGTATGTCAGTAGTCAGATGAATTTGCGTTTGTCGCCCGGCTATACTTTGCCGGACAGGCAAGTCCCCGTCCTTCGTTACGACCACTTTTTCTCGCCAACAGTCCATTCTTGGGTAAGTATAGAGAAGTCTAAAGATAAGGGTTACACCATTGTAGTGACGGGATTCCCTTCCCCTCGTAGCGCTACTCTGGTGCAAAGCGTCCGTGCCGGAAAACGGGAGGGAATCGTTTATGAACCATGGTCGGACGATGAAGAACCGGGCAGGGGCAATACGTTGCGTACCGACTTTTCCGAAACTGCGTTCTTTTACCCGAACTTACGTACTAACGAGCGTGGGGAAGTCGAAATTGCTTTCACTTCACCAGAAAGTTTGACACGATGGAACTTCCGTTGTTATGCCCATACCCGGGAAATGCGGACAGCTACTTTGGAAACATCCGTTGTTACCGCCAAGGAATTTATGATGCGTTCCGGTTTGCCCCGTTTCTTGAGGGTGGGGGATTGTGCCTCGATAACCGCTACAGTCAGTAACTTGACTCCCAAGGCGGTGAAAGGAAATGTTTTGTTGCAGCTCTTTGACCCGTTGACAGAGAAGGTTGTTCGGACTTGCAAGCAACGGTTTAAGGTGGAATGCGGAGGTCATACGACCGTGTGTTTCGACTTTGAGGTAGACGGCCAATACGATTTGTTGGGCATACGCCTTACGGCGGATAGCAAGAACTTTAGTGATGGAGAACAGCATTTGTTGCCTGTGCTAAGCGATAAGAAATGGTTGACGGAGTCGTTGCCGTTTGATTTGCAAGGAAACGATACCTGTATGTTGCGGATAGATACTTTGTTCAATCATGATAGCCATTTGGCGACCCATCGCCGTCTCACTGTCGAAGTGGCCGGCAATCCCGCATGGCTGGCCATTCAGGCATTACCCACTTGGGCCGAACCGGCTTACGAAGATGCCATCTCATGGGCGTTGGCTTACTATGCCAATACGTTGGCAAAAAGTATTGTGGTCTCGCAGCCTCGCATAATGTCGGTTTTGGAGGCTTGGCAGATTTCGGATGCGTCTGAAGAGCTTGTTCAGAGTCGTCTTTTTCAGAATCAGGAATTAAAAAATATGCCCATTTTTGAAACACCTTGGCTGAGCGATTCTTCTCGTGAGACCGACCGGATGCAAGGGCTTGCCAGGCTCTTGGATGTCAATCGTCAACGGAATTTGCAACGAGTTGCACTTGCCAGGTTGGGTGAATTGCAAAATGAAGAAGGCGCATGGAGTTGGTATAAAGGAATGGGGTCTGACCGTTTTGTGACAACCTTCATCACGACTTTGTTGGTTCGCCTGCCCCTTCTTACCGGAATGCCGTTGGACGAAGACGCTTTGTGGATGAAACAGCGTGCGTTGGATTTTTTACAGAAAAAAGCGCAAAAGGAATCTGAACAAAGGAGTGGGCGTTATTCTGCGGTACCGTTCTCTGATTACACACTTCATTACCTATACTTGTTGGCGTTGGAGAGCCCCCCCTGCCTGCTACTTGTCAGCCTATGTTCAAGGATTTCTTGGAACAACTGCCTCGTTTGCTGAATGCGGGGACGATACAAGCTAAAGCCCAAGCCGCCATTGTCTTGTTGGTAAACGGGTATCGGTCGGATGCCACAGACTTTATGACTTCGCTCAAAGAACATCTGACACATGATCCCCGCATGGGTACTCACTTCGCTTTCAATGACCATCGTTATGGGTGGGGGATGGTGCCGATACCTGAGCATGTTGCGACTATCGAAGCGTTGGCTCGGTTCGATGGTAACGAGGCGTTGATAGAAGAGATGAAGCGTTGGTTGCTGAAACAGAAACAAACCGTTTTATGGAACAACTCCGTGGCTTCGGCTGAGGCGGTTTATGCCTTGTTGTGTACCGGGCGGAATTGGCTGGCGGATAGGGGCGAAGTGCAGATTTCCTTAGATAATAAACCAATTTCTACCATATGGAGTACGTTACAGAATCATCCGTTGCAAGGATTGGGTTACATCAAAGAAACGTTTGCCGAAGATGATGCCGTATGGAAGGCTCAAACCATGACGGTCGCCAAGCGAGACTCCGGTATGGCGTGGGGAGCTGTTTATGCGCAATACCTGTTACCGATAACCGCAGCCCGTCGGCAAGGCGGTGAATTAGACATAGAGAAACAACTTTACGTACAACGTCAGGATGCTTCCGGGCGTTCTGTCCTGTATCCGATTGCCGGAAATACTTCACTTCGTGTAGGCGACAAGGTCGTCACCCGTTTGATCCTTCGCTTGGAACGTGCCATGGATTACATACAGTTGGAAGATTACCGCGCCTCTTGTTTAGAGCCAATTTCCGTCCTGTCCGGTTACCATGGAAATCGTTCGTTGGATTATTATGTAGACACCAAAGACGTTTCCACCCGTTTCTTTATGGATCATTTGGGTAAAGGTGTCTATGTGTTGGAATACAGTTGCTATGTGACACGTTCCGGTGTTTACCAATGTGGTCTTGCTACCGCACAGTGCGCCTATGCGCCGGAGCTGACGGCGCATACCAAAGGTGGGCTTGAGATAAAGATTGAAGAAACTTCTTCGCATACGGCCATCTCCGCTCCCCGGAATACCACTTTTAGCAGATGCAAGCACAGAGAGGTTATTCCCAAACAATTAGAATGACCAATGTAGTGTCATTAGAATGGTCAATCTAATACCCATTAGAATGGCCATTCCAATGTCGTCAGAATGGCCATTCCAAGCAGACCAGAATGACCATTTCCAAAGGATAAGAATGACCATTCTAAAAAATAGCTGATTTTCAAGATGCAAAACTCAAGTTCTCTACAAGATTACACCATATTATATATATGTCTTTACGGAAACATTCGGGGGCTATGTCGGAAAATCTGTGTTGTCTATGTGCCATAGTAAAAGTTGATCCTGTACACTTGCTTAATATTCTATCAATGCACGTTTTGGGGCGTTTTCTCTGAAAAATAAGGCTCAATATTGTATTCTGAGACATTTCTGCTATTTTTTTGATACGATTTTTATAATGATGAAAAGCTTGTTATTCTATTTTTGTAAAAAAAAAATAACCGTAGAGTTAATTAAATAATTTGCTAATTAAAAATGATTGCATTATGAAAACAACAATTTTATCAGTGCTGCTTTTAATGCTTGGGTCTGTTATTTCAATTCGGGGAAATACTTCCTCGGAGGAACTATATCAAGAAAAAGTGTACCTACATACCGACAAGCCTTATTACCTGAAGGGAGATACCATTTGGTTGAAAGGGTATTTGGTGGATGCGGAGACTCACCGGATGAAGGATGCGCAAAGCCGCTTCCTCTATGTGGAACTGATAAATCGGAAGAACAAGGTGGTGCAGCGCAAGAAGTTGAAAGGAGACGGAGGACGATTCCATAACTTCTTGGCGTTGGGCAAGGACATAGAGGAGGCGGAATACCAGTTGCGTGCCTATACCAACTATATGCGGAATGCAGGGGAAGAATATTTTTTCACCCAACAGATATCGGTGTATGCCGATGCACCGTCCCTGCTGTCTACCCGGGTGCGGTATGAGAAAAACGACTTGGGCGATGATTATGTGGTCATTACCCTGTTGCGTAGGGAAGGTACTCCGTATGCCGGAAACCGTGTGGAGTATTTGATTCGTTCCAAGGAGTATGAGAACCGTTTCCGCCGTTCGCGTACCAACGAAGCCGGAGAACTCTACTTGAAATTGCCTGCGATAGAGCAAGGAGTAGAGCCTTATGTGTACCTTACGTTGTATGAAAAGAAATACAAACTTCGCAAGCGCATCAACTTGCGGCGGGATTATGAATACACCGTGGGCTTCTATCCGGAAGGCGGACACTTGATAGCCGGCGCGGAACAGACGGTGGGATTCAAGGCGGAAAGTTCTACGGGTGAAGTCATTAACGTAAATGGTTTCATCGTGAACCAACGGAATGACACCCTTGCCCGGTTGCACAGCGAGTATGCGGGTATCGGGTCTGTGAAACTGCGGGCGGCAAAGGGCGATACGCTTTGGGCTTGTGTGGAGGATGGTAAAGGAAACGCTAAGAAATTCCGACTGCCCTTGGTTTCGGACGAGCATGTGGCGATAGCCGTACAGCGTGAGGGAAACGAACTGCGTTACCGGTTGTTGTATCCGGAGGCTTATCCGGGGGATGATGCCTTTGGGCTGTTGGTGCATACGCGCGGCAAGGTGATACGGAACGATGCCCTTTCCCGGCACGCTTCGTCGGGTAGCCTTTCTTGCGACGCCTTGCCGGAAGGGATTACCCATTTTGCCGTATATAATAAGGATACGGTGGTGGTGAGCGAGCGGTTGGTGTTTGTACGCAAGCCGGGTCCCGTGTTCCAACTGACTTCTTCCCGCCTGCCCGATGAAGGGCGGATGCCGGTGAAGATGGGGCTTCGGTTGGTGGATCAGGACTTACAGCCGTTGCAAGGGAACTTCTCGCTGAGCGTGACAGATGATTATGCCGTTACGGTTAATGAAGAGCGGCAGAACCTGCCCAGCTACCTGTTGTTGTCTTCCGACTTGCGCGGACCGATTTATCATCCGGGGTATTACCTGACGGGCGAAGCGGAGGAAGTCATGCGCCACACGGACCAATTGATGCTGACACACGGATGGCGGCGTTTTGACGTGGCAGCCCGGATGAAAGGAGAGGAACGGGACGACACAGTTTATGCCATAGAACGTTTCCAACAGATTGGTGGTTATGTGGAAACGCATTTTGATAAAAAACGATTGGACAACATGTCTCTTTTAGTGGAGAATCTTACGGATAAGTCTAAATTGGTCGTCACAACCGGGCAAGATGGACGCTTTTCGTTTCTTCTTGACCTTCCACAGAAAAAGAATCTTTTGACGGAATTCGTAGTACATGGTTATGGTAAGAAACCCAAATGGCGTTATGGCATTTACTTGGATAAGCTAACTTACCCTGCTACCAATAAGTTGTATTGGGAAACTATGCAGCCACTCAAAGTGGATTCAACCTATATCCAAGACGTTCGCGAAGGTTATACTTGGGTAAACGGCGAAAAAGTTTATAAAATCCCGGAAGTGGAAGTAACTGCATTAGAATTGCCCGGCAATTGGATTTCTTACAATGCGGTGGAGACAGAACGGATAGAGCAAATGGATAAGACGAATGCGTTGGATTTAGTTGCCGCATTACCGGGTATTGTCGTGCAAACCGATATGATAGACAACAAACTGAAAATTTATACACCGACACGGGATATATTCTTTGACAAACGTGCAGGAAACGTCGTCTCTTCAAAAGAGGAACTTTCTCCTTACTTTTGGAAGAAGATTCCTGTCCTCGTGGATGGGAAAACAATAGAGAACCTTTATGATTTGGAGAACCTGCAAGCCAATGACATTAAGACAATTGATTTTGTAAGGGATCAAGTCATGTATGCGCTTGATGCGAGAGACAATATTGACACGTGGGAATGGGATGACAATTTTATGAATGAGAAAGACTATTATGAGAACCGGATAGACACTGGTTCTATTGCTTACTTCAACATCTCTGAGATTTACCTTGCGCAACCTCAGAAGATTTACATCCGTACCTACCTGTCGCAAGGCATCTTAGAGTCTTCCGTGCCTTCGGTTGCCCGTGTGGGGTACTTGTCGTATGCTCCTGACGCTAAGTTTTATGCCCCCCAGTACGATACCCCGGAAAGCCGGAAGATAGTTAATTCGGACAAGCGTTCTACGTTGTATTGGGAACCGGACATCCGCTTGAACGACAAAGGAGAAGTGGGCTTCAGCTTCTATACGGCTGACCGCCCGTCCACTTATACGGTGGTGATAGAAGGAATCACGACGGATGGGAAGGCGTGTCGGTACGTGAAGAAAGTAAGATAAGAAAAGCCTGTTTATAGAGGATAATCCTCTTTTCAAAAGAAGATAATCCTCTCCGCCAAATAGGATAATCCTCTCTGAAGAATAGGATTATCCTATTTTTTTGGAATATGATGGTGGTGTGGACGCGTTTTGTAATGTGTTGGTTATTAAGATGTTTTGTCTGCTTTCGAAATTTGAGATAATATTGCAAATCAATGATACGATTTTTATAATGATATATTCTTTTTTTTATTTTCTTCGCACAGCAAAAGAATGTCTAATAACTATTATAATTTATGAATATGGAAAATACATCATAAAAAAGTTCAGCCGGGTGGTTAGGTAACCGCTTGTAAATTGCCCCCAAGAAAGTAATGTGTATGGATGGGTTGTTTTGGAAATAATCAATAAAAGACCTAATAAATTTATATCATGAAACTCTTTGCATTATTGCTGTTGGAAAATTGAAGTTTATTAAGGTTGGTTTGAATTCCTAAGCACGAATCAATTAACGAAGTAATAATTTAAAATAATGATTTAAATGGAACAAAGAGGAAAACACAGAATGATGTCGTCCTTGTGGCGAATAGTTCTATTGGTTTGGCTTGTTGGGAGTAACCTTTGTTTGCATGCACAAGAGGTGACCCAAACAGGTATTGTAGTGGACTACAACGGTGAGCCGATGATAGGTGTGACCGTGCAGGTAAAGGAAACCAAACAAGGTGTGATTACGGACCTTGACGGTAAGTTCTCGATTGAATGTGAGAAAGGTGCTACTATCACATTCTCCTTTATGGGGTATAAGACTGTAGAGGAAAAGGCTACCGGCAAATTGATGCGGGTAGAACTACAGGAAGATACACAAACATTGGACGAAGTGGTTGTGATCGGTTATGGCTCGATGGCCAGAAAAGACCTGAGTGGTTCTACGTTGTCCGTCGATGCGAAAGTATTGGAGGAAAAAAACTCCATCAATGTGATGGACGCTTTGCAGGGCGCGGCTCCCGGTATGCAGATTGTAAGTAACTCTGGTGCTCCCGGTGAAGGCTCTTTTGTGACGATTCGCGGTGCTTCTACGTTTAGCGATGACGGTGTAGCGCCTTTGTACGTGGTGGATGGTGTAGTAGTGGACGATATTGACGCTATTTCTCCGAACGATATCAAGCAGATTGACGTGATGAAGGATGCCGCTTCGTCCGCCATCTACGGTGCCCGTTCGGCCAATGGTGTAGTATTGATTACTACCAAGTCGGGTGAGTCCGGCAAACCGCGTGTGGATGCGCGTTACCAACATTCATTCTATACGGTATCGCGCAGGTTGCCTCAGGTCAATGCGTTTGAGAGCCGTTTGAGCATGGCCGCTTCCGACCTTGACAACCCGTCGAAGACATTGGAGAAATTCTCGGCACGTACAGACTCCGTAGGTATGCAATACAGTACGAACTGGTACTATCAGGATTTGTTGTTCCGCACCGGCGGACGCGATGACGCCAATGTGCAGATCAGTGGTGGTTCTGACAAATTCAAATACCGCGCTTCCTTGAACTACATAGGTGAAAAAGGTATTATCCTGGAATCCGGTAGCGACAAATATACCGCCAACATCAATGCGGATTACAAACCTTGGAAAAACATCACCTTTACGACGCGTGTCCGCTTAGGATACAACAAAGTGAATTCAATTAAAGAATCGGTTTTGCAGGATGCCATGCGCCGTGACCCGGATATGATTATCTGGTATCCGGACGGCGAATTGATTCCATATTATTCTTCCGGCGGACGCCGAAACCCGATTGCGGAGTTGCAGCAACGTTTGGATGAACGTACTACTTACAGCGGAAACTTTTATCAGGGCTTGGCTTGGGACTTCACTTCTTACTTGAAGTTTAACGCGGAAATTTCGGCTGATTATAAGTCTTATCGAAGACTGCAGTTCCAATCGAAATATTTGCAAGGTAGCGACAACGGCAAAAATACTGGTTCGGATGATTTGCAGCAGACTTGGAAATACACCGGACAGGCTTACTTGAACTTTAATAAGACTTTTGCCAAAGACCATTCGGTGAACGCCATGGTGGGTACCAGCTTCGAAGTGAGCAACCAGTTGGCTTACAAGATTGGCGGATCGTATTTCCTGACGGAAGACCTCCATTATATGAACATGGCTACGGTGAAGGATGTGGCCAATGTGTACACCGAAGGTTGGGAAGAGGCGATGGCGAGCTTCTTCGGGCGTGTCGTTTATAGTTGGAAGAGCCGTTATATCTTCAATGCCAACTTGCGTTTCGACGGTTCATCCCGTTTCGGTAAGAACAACCGTTGGGGTGTGTTCCCGTCAGCTTCTGTAGCTTGGCGTATTTCTGACGAGCCGTTTATGGAGTGGTCGAGGGACTTCCTGACGGACGCGAAAATCAGAGGTAGTTTCGGTGTGACCGGTAATGACCGAATCGGACGTTATGAATCCAAGTTGGTTTATAATGCGGGAGACGCTTATTACAATACGGTGGGCGGAATTGTACCGGCAACCAAATACGGTAATCCGGATTTGAAATGGGAATCGACGAGACAAACGGATATCGGTGTTGACTTGACGTTCTTCGGCGGACGGTTGATGTTTGTGGGTGACTATTATATCAAGAAAACGAAGGATTTGCTTTCCGATTATAACTTGCCTACGACAACCGGTTATAAGACCATGCGCGTTAATCTGGCAAGTATTCAAAATAAAGGTGTTGAAATTTCGGTGACGGGCGTGCCTGTACAGACCCGTGACTTCAGATGGTCTACTACCGTGAACTGGTGGAAGAATGACAACTTGATTACCGATTTGTCTCGTGAAGACTACATTGATGACGCTTGGCTGATTGCTTCCGGCAAGCCGGCAGGTATTTTCTACGGTTATAAGAACATGGGTGTCTATGAATACGATGCCAGCAACGCCTGGACTTCGGACTACAAGACCCGCTTGACTCCCGTCTTTAAGCGTGACGAGGACAACAACGTGATTATCGGGCTGAACGGCCAGCCTACGCTGGTGAAATACATACTGCCTGACGGGAGCGACTATACCGGCGAAGTGAAGCAAATGACGGTGAACGGAACTGTAGCCGGCGGTGGTGACGTGATTTGGTATAACAAGCCGGACGAGAACGGTGAGTTGGACGGTGTGATTGACTCCAGCGACAAGACGGAAATTGGTAAGGCTACTCCGGACTGGTATGGTTCTTGGAGCAATACGTTCACCTATAAGAATTTCTCGCTTTCATTCAACTTCTATGTAAGTTGGGGTGGTTTGGTATGGAACGACTTGAAGCATTATTACAGTTCTTGGGGTGGTAATACGCACAAGCAGACTCCGGAGTACGTACGTCAAGGTTGGAAATATCCGGGTGAAATCACGTCTTGGTATGCGTTGAACAGTAGAGCACGTACGACAAACAATCATAAGATGAGTTTGAGTGACCAGTTTGTAGAGGACGCTTCTTTCATCCGTTTGCAGTCGGTTCGTTTCACTTATAACTTGGAATCGAGATTCTTAGAGAAGACTCCGATTCGTTCTCTTTCGGCGTATGTATATGGAAACAACTTGTTGACATGGACCAACTATACGGGATATGACCCGGAATTGAGCGGTAGTGTTTTGAAGCCGAACAAGGATGATTCAGCCTATCCTCGTAAACGTGAATTTGGTATTGGATTTAATATTGGATTTTAAAATAGTATGAGCATATGAAAAATTCTATGATATATTTAGCCTTGGCCGGTCTCATAACGTTTACCAGTTGTGAGAGTTTCTTGGACAGAGAGCCGGTTTCAGACCTGTCTCCGGAAAATTACTTCCAAGACAAAGCCGATATGGAGGCTTGGAATGCCGGTATTTATGAAGGATTTCAGGATGCACTCCAAAAAGGGCAGGCTTTGTTCGGTGATGTCCGTTCCGACAACGTGACGAGTACGGGTTACCAGAACAACGAAATCTATATGAATGCCCTGATGTCGAATAACGGTGACGCGAAATGGGAATCGTTCTATTATACGATTACGCGCTGCAATACGGGTATAGCCAAGTACCCGACGATTCCTTCCATTTTGGAAGCGGAATACGCGCCTTACATCGGCCAATGTTACGGAATGCGCGCTTACATGTATTTTTGGGCTACCCGTGTTTGGGGCAGGTTGCCGCTTGTTACCGAAGAATGGGGCGGATCTTTGGATAATATTTATGTGGGTCGTTCTTCTTTGGAAGAGGTGAAAGCGCAAATCCTGAGTGACATTACGGAAGCAATCCGGTATTTTACAATTTCCGATCCGGGCAGTAAATACTACTTAGGTGAAGACGCCATGCGCGCGCTGCTGGTAGAGGTTTACATGTGGTACGGCGATTACCAGGAGGCTTTGGACGCTTCTGAGTATTTTGTAGGACACAATTCTTTGGAATTGGTGCAGGGCGAAGAAGAGTGGAAACGTATTTTTACGAATCCGGAAAGTTCGAAGGAGGTGATTTTCTCCATGGCTTGGGATTACGAGACTGATGGAGCGTTGGGAGGATGGCCGCAGTTGTTAGGAGCTTCTAACACGAACAACGGTTATCGTATGACGGAAGAAATCTTTAATGAATTTGTGGATCGTCTGTATTCGGGCGAGGGTAGTGACGCGCGTTTGTGGAATACGGTCGATACGGTGAAGATTTATTATGATTCAGGCCGTGTTCCTTTGACTTATGCAAGTTATTTCAGCAACTCGTGCGCGGCGGTGAATAAGTGCATCAAGTATAGCGGCGTAGACCCGGACCGTGAATTTGATTCAGCCAATCAATGTTATAAAAGATACTATTTGGTGCAAGATAATAGTAGTTGTGAAGTTGACCTGGTGATGATGCGAATGGGGAACATTATGTTACTCCGTGCCGAAGCGTTGAACAAATTGGGCAGAGGCAGTGAGGCTTTGGACGTTGTAAACCAAGTCCGTTCACGTGTGGGTTATATGCGCGACGCCAAAATGGATATCAGTAATGTGAATGATATGAATGAGGTGGAATCGCTGATTCTGGAAGAAAGGCAATTGGAACTTTGGGGCGAAGGCCAACGTTGGTTTGACTTAATGCGCACCGGACGTTTAATTGATGTAATGGATCCTATCTATTCTTCCCGTCAGGAAGATGCGGGAGTTGCCGTTACCGGATTCGGTGATGAAGGTAGAAGATACTGGCCGATTTATGCTGGAGAGTTTGAATCCAATTTGGCTTTGACCGGAGACCAGAATCCGCCTTATTCTGAACGTTAATTTTAAAAACTAATAAAAAGAAATAAGATGAAACGAAGATATTTAAAAACGGCATTGGCAGCTATGTTCTTGCCGATTTTGCTGACGAGTTGTGAAGTATTTGGACTTGATTTCCAAGATTCCTACGATTTTGATTATGAAATCGGTATGCCGAGCAATAAGATAGATATGTCGGCCTATGACTTTATAAAATCCCGTACTGACATCTTTACGCTGCTGGCGGAAGCGATAGACTATGCGGAAGTGGCGGATGAATATCGGTTGGCCAACATGACTTACCTGTTGCCTACGGATGCGGCTTTCACTGACGAGGACGATGGTTATTTTGCCCATCATCAGTTTAGCTATATTGACGAGCTGACCGGTGATACGGTCTCCTATGCGCCTATCACCATGACGGCCTATCCGAAGGAAGAGGTGAAGGAATTCCTGTTGTACCACATCGTGAAAGGGCCGTACACGTTTACGAACTTGCCGGCAGAGCCTACTTGGTTTGAGACGGAGGCTGTGGCGGATACGGCAAAGGTGAACATGTATCTGTTGAAAGACCGAAACCCGAATATCACTTTTAATAATTTCGAAGGACATTATCTGAATGAAATTAAACCGAGAACTTCGAACCTGTTTAATTCAGACGGTTCCTACATGCATGTGTTGGACAACTGGTTGGATCGTCCTACCCGAGAACAATTGACCGGATTTGAAGAATAACTTAAAAAACATTGGAATTATGAAATATATATCGTTTTTCTTTGCTTTACTTTTCTGCGCTTTTATCACAAGCTGTGGTGAAGATGATTACATCCAGATTGACACGCTGAATGCAGATGGTGATGAGTTTTATTGTAACCAGAAAGTAAAGGTTTGGTTGTGTTTGCATTCCAGCGACTTGTGGCACACGGATTACCGTTGGACATGTGATGGAGGTACTTTGACCCAGCCTCAGGGACTGAATGAAATGACTTGGCAGGCTCCTAACGTTCCGGGTACATATACGATTACGTGTACGGCCATGATAGGCGGCGCTCAGGAGACCCGTTCCCGTAAGATGTATGTCTCTTCTTACTATTTTGACAAGTTTGAGAAGAGTTCTCACTCCATGTCGCTGCAAAGCGGTACGACAAGTTCCATGAAGAAAGAATCGGACGGCAACCAGTATTTGCAGGTGAAAGTCAATTCTTCTACGGAGGTGACCCGCTATGTGCGCCATGCATTCAACGATAATGAATTGTGTGTTCCCTTTAGCACACGGATGAAATTGGGATTCGAAGAAAATGTGCCTAATACGGACTCAATCACGGTCGGAACAAAATCCGGGCAGCCTACGTTAGAGTATCGTTGGAACATGCGTGCCGATGAGTCGAACAGCAACTCGTACATCAACAGAATACGCTTGATATGGTATCCGGCTCCATTGGCAGCGGGGGAAGTGTATCCTTGCGCGTATGACGAATTGGGTAATAAAGTCCTTTCGGAAGAAGGTACCGAAGACTATAATATCCATGTAGAAGTGCAGTACACGCAGGCGGCAGGTACGAAGGTCACTTATCACGAATATCATAAACTGAATACGATGAATACTTTCGTAGAAGGCATCCATCAGACGGTGAGCATGTCTATTGATGAAAATGAGAATTTCTTGGTATATGTGGCTGGCCAGGAGGCTCTGAGAAGTTCCATCATACAGGATGTTCGTGCGGAACAGGCGAGCCAAGGCGCACTCTATATCAATAACTGGGAACTTTATATACCGAATGGAAATTCCGGTAGAAATGTTCCGGTGGTTTATGTAGATGACGCTTACGCTTCCAATTCTGGAGTTCTGGAATAATCTGAGATTTTAAAGTTAGTGTGAAAATGTGCCGAAACTCAGTGTCATATCTTGGCACATGTGTTTTGGCACATTTTGTTTTTAATGTTAATCAGTGGGATATGATGAAAAAATGTTTGATGTTAATCATAGCAGGGTTGTGCATGACCGGTTTTTCTTGGGGACACGATGTACGAGGAATCGTAGTGAATAGCAAACAACGTCCGTTGAAAGGAGTGAAAGTGTGGAAGAAGAACACGACGGAGAGTGTGAAAACAGACAAAATGGGGCTGTTTGTCTTCCAAAACCTGAAGGCTACGGACACGCTTGTCATTTCCGTCTCGCGGAAAAAAGATGTGGTGATTCCGGTAGATACGCTTACCCGTTTCTCTGTGAGGATTGACAAGAAGAATTATACGTTGTTTTCAGGGGGAAAGGAAATCCAGCAAGAATATGTACGCAAGTATCGTGAACGGGTTAATTCGAACATTCTGACGCATGAACAAATTGTAGGCCTGTCGGCCAATACAATCTATGACATCTTTAAGGGTGGGGCGATTCCAGGAGTTACCGTTGTGGGCGAGACGATAACCATCCGGGGAGGCTCTTCTTTGAGTCTGGATAACGAGCCTTTGTTTGTCATAGACGGCACTGTTTATGAGAGTAGTCAAGAAGCGGATAGTGCGATTTCAGTTAATGACATTGAGAAGATTGAAGTGCTGAAAGATGGTTCCATATATGGCGCACGAGGGGCGAATGGGGCTATTCTGATTACGACAGTCAAGAAATAATATAAGAGTAGTCATGCAGATTAAATTATTCTTCCTTATCCTGTCCCTGCTGTGCGTGTCAATCCACGTGGATGCGGAGAAGGCGGATGGAACCGAGAAAATTAAGGTGGCCTGTGTGGGCAATAGCATCACGGCCGGGTATGGCGTGCAGAACCGGGACAAGGACAGTTACCCTATGCTGCTGGGGCAGATGTTGGGGCAGGAGTACGATGTGCGTAACTTCGGCGTGAGCAGCAAGACCATGCTCCGGAAGGGGAACTCGTATATGGCGGAAAGGGCTTATCAAAGGGCACTTGATTTTTGCCCGGACATCCTGATTGTGAAATTGGGTACCAATGATGCCAACCCGAAGTATTGGCGGTATAAGAAAGATTTCGTGAAGGATATGCGGGAGATGCTGAAGGCATTCCGCAAGCGTTCGCCGTTGGTGAAGATTTATCTTTGCTATCCGGTTGGCGTACAAGGCAAAAGGTTGGAAGAGCAGGAGGCGAACATCGTGCGGGAAGTCATTCCGATGATAGACAAAGTAGCCCGATGGGCTGGGGCGGATGTCATAGACCTGCACACGCCGACGGTAGACAGGGCGGAACTGTTCTCGGACGAACTTCATCCGAATGAACAAGGCGCATTGTTTATGGCGAAGATTATTTATAAGGAGTTGACTGGAAAAGACACAAACTATGAGATACAGCCTTTCCCGGGGTTGATGAGCGAGTGGAAGGGCTACCCGCGTTATGACTTCAAGTTCAAAGGCAAACAAGCTATTGTGGTATGCCCCAAGAAGGCGTTGGAGGGGAAGCCATGGATTTGGCGTCCGGCTTTCTTCGGAACTTTCGCCAATGCGGACGAGGCTTTGCTTGCGAAAGGTCTGCATGTGGTATATTATGATATGACTAATCAATATGGGTGTCCTGCATCCGTGAAACAAGGGACAGCGTTTTATGAGAATATGGTTTCGATGTATGGCTTGTCTTCTAAGGTAACGTTGGAAGGGCTTAGTCGGGGAGGTTTCTATGCGCTCCGTTGGGCGGTGGAGAATCCGGATAAGGTAGCTTGTATGTATTTGGACAATCCGGTTTGCGACATGTTCAGCTGGCCGGGGAAGAAGCGGGCTGATTTATGGAGTGACTTCTTGAAACTATGGGAGTTGGACGAAACGGTTACGCCGGATAGCTTTAAAGGCAATCCGATAGGTCAACTGAAGGAGTTGGCGGAGGCGGGAGTGCCTATATTGGCTGTATGTGGCGATAGCGATACGGTAGTACCTTTTGAGGAGAATATGAAATTAGTCAGAGAGGCTTATGCCACTTGGGGAGGTTCGGTGGAACTGATTCTCAAACCGGGGGCTGACCATCACCCCCATGGGCTGGAATCGCCCGAACCCATCGTTGACTTTGTACTGAAGAATCAACCCGCCTATCAAGCGAAGCAGCATGGCTACGTGCGCGGCAGCCTGCAAAACTCTTTTATCCGTTTTGAAAAGGATCGGAAAGGGCGCGTGGTCTTCTTGGGCGGTTCCATTACGAACATGAACGGATGGAGGAACGAGGTTGAGGCTTGGCTGAAACGTCGCTTCCCATACACGGAGTTTGAGTTCATCAATGCGGGAATTCCTTCTGCTGGAACCACTCCTCACGCTTTCCGTTTGGAGAATGACGTCTTGTCGAAGGGAGAGGTTGACCTGCTGTTTGTGGAAGGTGCGGTGAATGACTCCGAAAACGGATTTTCTGCCCGAGAACAGGTACAGGGTATGGAAGGCGTCGTGCGGCACATGCGGCGGGAGAGCCCCTATACAGACATCGTGATGCTCCATTTCATACGAGATTCTTTCCTTGCGATGTACCCCGAAGGGCAGACGCCCGACGTGATTCTGAACCACGAGCGGGTGGCCAATTATTATCGGGTTCCTTCCATCGATTGCGCCAGGGAGGTATCAGAGAGGATAGAGGCGGGTGAATTTACGTGGGCT
>CALUIQ010000093.1 GCA_944320735.1 uncultured Bacteroides sp.
AACGTATGCTGATAGATGTTGCCCAGTTTGTATTGGGGAAAGACAAAGTGGTCACAAGCGTAGACATCGCCGTTGAACTCCATCACTCCCGCATGGCCGCACGTCTTGGCCATACTGCACACGCCCGGTTGCTCGCCACACCAATTGGCCAGCGTCGAGTCGAATATCTGGATAAAGTAGGTGCCCACATCCTCCTTTATCCATTCATCGAACAGGCCGCACAGAAAATTTCCCCATTGTTCGGGGCTGACCGAGAAGTCGGCCAAAGGTGCTTCCACATCGGCGGGTGAAGCCAAATGGCGACCGTCCGTATGAGGCAAAATACGCTCCACAATGGGGGCAAACTGGATGTAGTGACATCCTATCTCCTTAAAGAAGCGATAAAACTCCACGGGATAATCGGCATTATAGTCGTTCACCACAGCCATACCGTTCCACTCCACTCCGTGCTTTTTCAGCAGGTTGATGCCTTGCATCACTTTGTGGAAGGACGGACGGTCTTGCTTGTCGCGCCTGTATTCATCATGAAATTCCTGAGGCCCATCTATGGAGACACCCACCAACCAATTGTTTTCCTTGAAGAAGTGACACCATTCATCGGTCAGGAGTGTGCCGTTCGTCTGGATGCAATTGTCGATGGTGCGCCCGTCGGCATACTTCTTCTGCAACTCCACAGCACGCTTGTAGAAAGACAAGGGACGCATCAGCGTTTCCCCTCCATGCCAAGTGAAGAGCACTTGAGGCATAGTTTGTGAGTGAATGTACTCTTGGATGAACTTTTCAAGCAACTCCTCACTCATGACGTGCCGGGGATTCTCTTTATACAACTTGGATTTCTCCGTGTAATAACAATAGTCGCAAGCCAAGTTGCATAAAGCTCCTACAGGCTTCAACATCACGTAAAGCGGCTTGGCAAATGGGGCGTATGTTGTTGACATAAATTTTAGTTCTTTCAATATTCCGTTTTAATTTTCGGCAAAAATACGTAAACCAACTGAAAAAACTCTCCTCCTTATTTTGATTATAAGGATTATTAATACCTTTGCCGCGGTATTTATAAATCATTCCTTACATGTTAAGAACAAGTTTGAATAACATCCTACTGATAACGATAGGGTTAATCTGCCTTGCCTCGTGCTCTAAAGGATATCGGATCGAAGGAAAGTCATCAGTCACCAGTCTGGACGGGAAAATGCTCTACCTGAAAGCCTTGCAAGAGGGCGATTGGATAGTGGTAGATTCGGCAGAAATGGTGCATGGATGGTTCAAGATGAAAGGTCCGGTGGATAGCGTGCGTATGGTAACCCTCTATATGAACGAAGAAGGCCTGATGCCGCTCGTATTGGAAAACGGGAAAATAAAGGTGAACATCTCCAACACCCAATTGGTGGCCGAGGGTACTCCACTGAACGATCTTCTGTATGATTTTATAGGCCGCCGCAACGAAATGGAGCGTGCCATCAATGAGGCCGAACGTGAGGAAGCTCGCCTTGTATTGGACGGTGTGCGCCTGGATGACATTCACGACCGATTGCAACACGAAGTAGACTCTATGACTCAGGCAATGGACGCTTATGTGAAAAATTTCATCACCACGAATTACGAAAACGTTTTAGGCACCAGCATCTTTATGATGATGTGCAGCTCGTTGCCCTACCCTGTCATGACTCCCGACATCGAAGACATCTTAAAAACAGCGCCCTTGGCGTTCAAGCAGAATCCGTTGGTGAAAGACTATGTCTCGAAAGCCAAGGAAAATATGAAACTGATAGAAGAAAACAAACGCCTGCAAGAAAATATGGCGTTGAATGAATGATGAATGATGAATGATAAATGATAAATGATAAATGATGAATGAAGAATTGTCTCCTCTCGGATGACAAATCCTTCATTTTGCGCGAAGCGCGATTCTTCATTCTTCATTTATCTTGAGCCCGCTCTCCACCGCCTTGTAGGCTTCCTCCATGGTTTCCTTTACATTCTCCGGCCCTTTCCCCTTGGGCGGAATCGGTTCGTGAATGGTGAGTGTCAGCGCATGGCGACGCACCCATTTGCCGTTGCGCGGCAACACGTTGAACGACCCGTTGATGGTGACCGGCACCACGGCCAGTTGCAAGTCATCGGCCATCTGGAAAGCTCCCCGCTTAAAGCTCCCCAAGCGTCCGTCCCTCGTACGCGAGCCTTCGGGGAAAACTACCAACGATACTCCGTCCTTCAGCGACGCCTCCGCCTGGCGCACCATACCCAACATTTTCTTCGGGTTGCTGCGGTCTACAAAGATGTGCCCCGCACTCTCGCACGCCTTGCCCACAAACGGAATCTTCCGCAGGCTTTTCTTCATCATCCATTTGAAGTTCCGACCCAGAAAGCCGTATATCAAGAAGATGTCGAACGCTCCTTGATGATTGGGCACAAACACGTAAGAGGTATGTTTCTCCAGTTTCTCACGTCCCTGTACATGCACGGGCAACAACAGAAGGTAACACGTCAGTTGCGACCAAATCTTGCCCGGATAGTAGCCCCACACATGGGCGCCTCCGATAAGCGAGCCGATAATGGTCACAAGGGCGGTAAGCAACGTCAGCACCAAGAATATGGGAAGTGCGATGCAAACCTGATAGATGCAATAAAAAAACTTCATCATAACCTTTGTCTCTTATAATTAATTATTCCTTCTCCAATTTCTTGGCCTCCTCCCAAAGCTTGTCCATCTCCTCCAATGTCATGTCGTGCAGGTTGCGGCCTTGCTGAATGGTATGTGCCTCCAGGTAATTGAAGCGGCGGATAAACTTCTGATTGGTGTGCTCCAAGGCATTGTCCGGATTTATCTTGTAGAGGCGGGCGGCATTGACAAGGCTGAACAAGACATCGCCAAATTCTTCCTCGGCCTTTTGGCGGTCCATATTGGCCACCTCGGCTTGAAACTCGTTGATTTCTTCCTTCACCTTGTCCCACACCTGTTCGCGCTCTTCCCAGTCGAAGCCCACGTTGCGGGCCTTGTCCTGTATGCGGTAGGCTTTGATGAGCGAGGGCAGGGCCGAGGGTACGCCGGCCAGTACGCTCTTGTTGCCGCCTTTTTCTTTCAGCTTCAGCTGCTCCCAGTTCTCCACGACCTGGGCAGCCGTTTCAGCTTTTTCGTTGCCGAAGACGTGCGGATGGCGGAAGATGAGCTTCTCGCACAGGCGGTCGCACACGTCCTTGATGTCGAAGTCGCCCGTCTCGCTGCCTATCTTGGCGTAGAAGGCCACGTGGAGCAGGACGTCGCCCAGCTCCTTGCAGATGTCCTGCTTGTCGTCGCGCATCAGGGCGTCGCACAGTTCATAGGTTTCTTCGATGGTGTTGGGGCGCAGGCTTTCGTTGGTCTGCTTGCGGTCCCAGGGACATTTCTCGCGCAGTTCGTCGAGGATGTCGAGGAAGCGTCCGAAGGCTTCCATCTGTTCTTTACGGGTATGTTGCAT
>CALUIQ010000094.1 GCA_944320735.1 uncultured Bacteroides sp.
AACTCGAAGTTATCCGTGATAACATCAGGAAATACGGTACGTAATACTTGCCATTGTTTCATGCCACAAAGATAGTGCTTTTACACGATTATAGGAAGAAATGCAACCGGGTTTTCGGACTGATCCCGAATTGTGATTGATAAATCGGGTCAGTCCGAAAACGGGGTTGCATTCAGTCCATCTGTTTCCCATTTATGCGCACAGTTTAGATAGCCTAAACAAAAAGAATGAAACATCAGCCACGCCCCTAAACTGGCTTCTGAAAGCCTTCACCTTGGCTTTGAACGATTCAGCTCCGGCATTGGTTTGCCTGTTCATCGTACTTGCGGTGGATGCCCACCAAGGTATGCAGGGCGTTGTAGTAGTCCTGTTCCTCGGCGGTCAGCTCCATCGTGCAGCCGGAGGCCAAGTAGCCTTGTAACGTATCGAAATAAGACGTATTAAACATAAGTAATTAATCATATTTAGTTTATACTATATCAGGAGTTAAGAAGTTAAGCCGATAGTAGGTTTAGTATATATATTAAAAGGTATTGGCTTAACTCCTAACGGAGCAAAGCGGAGTGATAACTCCTTAACTCCTGAAAATGATGTCAATTAATTCTGTATACATACTTATCTATTTTAATAAAGAATGATGAATGAGGAATTCTCAGGGATGTAGGGAAATTCTTCATTTCGCTCCGCAGGGGCTATTCTTCATTATCCAAGCGCAAAGGTACGTTGCTGACGCTCAGCGTGAAAGGACTGCGCGTGCCTCCGGTAAGGATAGTTCTTGGAAAAGCAAGGGGTGATAAGAAAAAAGTTATAGGGATGTTTGCTTATAACATATTTGTTATATATCTTTGTGGTGTCAAAAGATAACAGAAGGTATAACCATTAAAAATGAAAAGACAATGGAAAAAGAAGAACAGGAGAAAGAGATTGAGAAAAAGAAACGGCAGCTTGCCGACTACGTACGGATAGCCCCGGCACTGGGCATCAGCCCCGAAGAGCGGGAGCGGCAAGTGAACCTGATGCTGGACGACCTCGCCAAGCTGCTGAAACAAAAGAAGTGAAACCAACGGGCGTCCTCGCCAAGGGGATGTCCTTAAAAAAACGGACAAGATATGAGAACTGTAGAAGACTTACTGAAAGAAATGAAGCCCCTGATGGGCACAAACAATCCGGCAGAGCGCGAACGGCTGGATATGCTGACTGCGGAACTGAACGCCCGGCAGCTAACAGACGAGGAAAAAGCCATGGCACAAGCGTGGTGGAACGGCGGCGTGGACGAAATGGAGCAAGATATCGCCACCCTGCGCAGCCAGATAGAGGAAGAGGACTACAAGCTCATCCCCATCAGCTACATCGCCAAGAAGTATTTCGGCAAGTCGGCCTCGTGGCTCTACCAGCGCATCAACGGCAACAAGGTGGGAGGCCGTCAATACACGCTCAACGCCGAGCAAAAGGCCACGTTCAACGCCGCCCTGCAAGACATTGCCGACCGCATCCGCTCGTTTTCCATTGCTTAGTTGGTGGATTACTTTGTTTCTTTTGACAACCGAAGCCCCGAATGTTCGAGCGCATTCCGGGGCTTCATCTTGTTAGCCCAGTACGAACATATTCTAATCGTTGTAAGTCCGAAACACGGAATAAAGCTTGCCATGAGAAGTCAGCAGAGGCCATAGTACCTAAGGCGCGTGTGCCTACGGGGAAGGGCTGAATCGGGCAGTGCAAAAGTAAATGGCTGCTACCCTTTGAGTCTTTTGTAGTCAGATGTCCGAAAGGAACTCTCTATCCAGACGATAGGACGGAATCCGACAATAGGATAGAAGTGATGTCACTCAAAAGTATAGCTAAAAACAACTTGCTACACATCGTAAGATGAGAAAGCCTGAAACCGCCGTATGCCGAACGGCATGTACGGTGGTGTGAGAGGTCGGAAAACGAAAGTAGGAAGAAAACTACTTCCTACTCAATTATGCTGATGGATTACGGAATGCTATCCATGTCGGGCGGCGAATTGTGATTCCCCATTGCTTATGTCAGGGAATGGTCATTGCAGTCCTACTAGAATGACCATTCTAATACCCATTAGAATGACCAATCTGAGGTCGTTAGAATGGCCATTCCAAGCAGCTTAGAATGGCCATTCCCAAAGGATAAGAATGACCATTCTAAGGAGCACCTGATTTTCAAAGCGAACAATCCTACATAAAGTATAAAAAACACCTTTAAATCGCTCTCGCGATTTGTCTTATGTTGACATCAGTTACTTATACCATATTATATATAGTGGATTATTTTTAATAGGTGGTGCAGCATTCTTGCTGCGCACCCATTATGCAGATGACAAGCATGCGGAATACGCTTGGATGTTGCGCGGCAGGAATGCCGCACTTCTTTGTTCGGGGTCAGTCCGAAAAAACGATTGTAATAAACAATCCTATGATTTCTAAGTATCCTTGCTTGCTTTGCCAAGACAGCTTGCTGACTTTACCAAGACAGCTTGCTTGTGTTGGTTCGTGAATTCCAGATATAAAATCCAGATTCGCCATACAAGGCTCGTTCCCATTGGTATAATAGATACTAAAAACGCAATTAGATGCTGCTCCGATATAAGACGATGCCTGCTCATACACCTGTTTTCATAATCTGTCCATGCTATCGGAATGGGTTTTAAATACTTTGATATTTTTATCTTCCAACGGGCAAACCAGTTCAGACTCGGCAATCTTTAACTTTGATGTTGTAGAAATCAACTCATAAATCAGAGCCTTCCTGTCATCAATACTCAAATCCTCAGCACACAAATCGCCTTTATGGAAGAAGTCATCCAACTGACTTTCATCCCATCCGTGTCCCAACTCCCAATGCCTGCCAATTTCAAAAACAAAATCGTCAGGAAGATTGAAAGTGTCTTCTACAAGCTCACGCAATTCATCTTCGTATTGTTTATACCAAGAACCTACCTTGACAATGAATCTTCCTTTGTCCCAAAAGATTCTCTCTCTTGGGATTCGGGTATAATCCTGATAGTAAACGGATGTCTTTTTCCCTTTGGCCTTGTCCCTGCACTTTTTCGCCTGCCAGATGGTTTTGTGAAGTTTGCTGTAAGTGGTATGTCCGTTTACCATTTTTGATTGGGACAAAGCGGAAGCATAGACTTCAAACAAACGATGTTCTTCGGGCAAATACCAGAATATCCCTACCATCGGTTCGATTTCTTCGGATTCGAAGCCTTTCATCAAGTTGTAATAGTCTATTTCTTTCATATTCAACAATTGGATTTTGTTATATTTTGTAAGACTATTTCTCTCGTTTTTTATTCACCAGTCGTACACACGCTTCATAAAAACGGTCGAACCGTTGGGCTTGCTCCTCGGAGAAATTCAACTGCGCTTTTATTTTATCAGCTTTTTCATAATCAACCAAACATTCCATTCCACAGTAATATTTCTCATCAATAAACCTCTCCCAGCCATTCAGCAATTCATTCAGCACTTTCGGGTCATTGGCAAAAGGAAGTTCGGAAATCTGAAGATAATCGCCGAAAGTAAAGTTCTCTTCCAATAATTTAGCGTGTAGCTTGCGTTTCATAGAAGGCGATATTTTTTTAGTCGGTGCAAATACGTAAGGGGCATAGGGATGGCTATGCGTATCTCCTTCGCCTAATGAAAAGGTTAAATAGCAGTAATCGCTGGAATCCCAATTTGTATCTTCTTTTAATACGTAATGAGGTTCAAATCCTTCCCAGCGTTTTTTATATTCTTCAAATTCTTTAGTCGAAGGAGGAAGATGGCAAATGATGCTTAATTCGCTATATCCGAATTCCCAAACTTCCACAATATCACCAGGTTTAAAACGTATGTTTTCTTCAGGACAACCATAATATGCTTTAAGTTCCATGGGATTATTTTCATCTGCCCAAAACCATTCGTCATTTAATGTTCCGTCTTTTGTGTATGTATGAATAGAGAGTTCGTCCCAATGATTAGGGCTATCTATTTCTTTTTCATAGATAACATATCCCATCGTATCATCAACAAAAGTCCAGTCATCATATTCTTCTTGTTCAGATTCTTCTTCCTCTTCTTTACGTTTTTCAACAGAAATCTGTATTGCTTCAAATGCTTTTTCTAAAGAAGAATACAAACCTAAAGAATATTCTCGTGTCTTACGTGACGGATAACGCATGTTTTCCAATTGGATTTGTTTTACTTCAAATACATTCATATTCTATCAGCGGTTAGTATGGTTTTTCTAAAGCTACATTTACATAAACCGTTTTCCTTATCCGCAAGGGGGATTTGTCTCCTTTGTGGCAATGCCCGAATAGGGCGTATTGCGGTGCGAGCGATTGAATCAGGTTGGCTAAATCCTTGCATCCTATTCCCCCTTCATCTTGTATGTCGAAGGGTGCCCCGTGTGTAATAAGCACATCTATCGGTTCATTTTCTACCAGACATTGCAACCTGGGTCTTGCGGCGATGGAAGCGAATATCACCCCTTCTATTTGGATAAGGTTGTTCTCCAGGTAAATGACGTCTTGTGGTATCATTTTTTCTAAAACCGGATTGGCGGTCTCAAAATTCGTGTCATGATTCCCGGCAACAAAAATCTTGTATCGTGCCGGCTGCGTCTGATACCAATCGAAAAAGTCCTTCAATTGTTCTTTGTTCCCAAAGTTACAAGCATCTCCCGCGTGAATTAATACATCACAAGGCGGAATCGATATGCTCCGATGCAGTCCATGTGTATCGGATAAGGCCATTACTTGTAGTCCTTTGATTTCAAATGCAAACATATATCTTTCGTCTTTAACGGATGGAAGCCTCTACATTATCCAGTTGTTCCGATGATTCAATAATCGGGAACTCTTTAGCAATTTCCAATGATTGATAGCTGGTCAGAGCTTCTTTGTGGATCGGAATAATGCCCAATCGTGGACGGAGGATGCGGCACGCTTCTTCCAATGTCTCCACATCGGCATGGCCACTAGTATGGAACCCGTCGTAAACTCCATCCAATATGCGACCAGGGAATAACTCGCGAAGTTCTATGACTTGAGGATTCACTTGTTTTTCCGTGCCTTTGTAATAGCCTTGCCAAAGCGAATAAATCAAGTAAGCCGGCTCGTCATCATATTGTTCCAGCATCTCCTTTATCAAGTCTAACTGGTTCGTCCGTACAGGCATCAGAAAACCTTCATTGCTCAATTTAGCTTTGACATCCAGACTCGCAATACTGGACTTGTGCATAATAAATACGTGATCGAACTTGAACAAAGAAGATTCCGTATATCGGGTAAAGATGTCAAGCACCGATTTTTGGTACGTGTCGCATACAAAATTCCTTTTTACATTTTCATCTTTACATGCTTGATGAAAAGAAGCAAGCCGGTCTATGTCAGTGGACGAACACAAGGCGAACACATATTTGTGCTTTTTGAGCAAGGCAATCGTATTTTGCTTGATGTCGTTTTCTCGAATCACTTTTTCCCCTTTTCTTCCCAACATTGTCCCTTCTATTATAAGGAAGTCTACATTGCCTACAAAATGTTGCAAGACATCAGGAAGTTTTCCTCCTATATAACCGTGCTTCCGGAAATCGCCGGTATGCAATAGGGTCTTCCCTTCCACTTCTATCTTGAACATATAAGCCTCAAAAGCGGAGTGAGAGACGTAATAAGGAGTGACGCGAATCTTGCTTTTTATATCGATGGGCACGTTGGCTTCGTAATTACGGAAACGACTGATGGCGGCGAGTTTCTTGTTATAATCCCCATAAGCTTTTAATGCATTGTATTTGCACGCCATCACCTCCTGCGCCCCTTTGCTGATGTATTGAGGAACGGTTTCGGGAACAAGGTGGAACAATCCGACATGGTCTTCATGATAATGAGTGTAGAAAATGGCATCCACGTCTTTGGTAAGTTCGGTTACATCTTCCTCATTCAGTTCTTTGGCTCCGCTATCGGGCAAATTGGCTCCAAGGTCGATAAGGATTTTAGCGTTGTCGCTTTCGATTTCGGTGATGCATCCCCCTATTTGGTGCGCACCGCGATGAATGGTTATTTTCATAAGCTACATATATTATAGGTGTAAAGGAAAGTCCCAGTCAGGACTTTGCCACTCTTTTGAATTCGACAAGCATATTCGGTCTTTTTAGGATGGGTTGCCCAAGGCGGGTCGTAACCTTTTCGTATCGGGCTTTTACCCAGTCTATAACCTGATTGCGGATTTCATTGTCGTAATAGAGCACGATTTGCAAAGGAAGTTGGATGTTTTCGGCACGTGTGAGGGTATCGTTCGGCTGGTCGAGGTTCGGGCGGGTTGTAGTTATCCCTAAAAGATAGGGAACAATGGTTCCTTCCAATGAACCTTTTCCGGCTTCTGTTTGGCATCCTAGTTCTTTCCGCACTCCTTCCACAATGTCCCGCAAAGTGAACATTTCTTCTGTCAATCCCTTTTCGCAAAGCGCATCGAGTTCTGCATTCAGGGCTTCGTCCGGCATTTCCGGCATTTTCTGGTTCTTTTCCCACGTTACTTGAAATCTGAATGATTCCGTTCTTGCCTTTTCAGTCAATTGCGCTTTCCGTTTCGGGTCTTGTTTCTTGCTCATAATTCGTTTTGTTTTTTAAATCGTTTGCAAAGGTATAGGGGAAGTGTGCGGAAAGTCTGCATAGGTATAAAGAATTTATTTATTTTTTAGTTAGTATATAATTAGGGTGAAAGTAAATAGTTTGTATTCTATTTTCTAATATCTTATCGTATTCTTCTTTCTCTTTGCCTTCAAAGTATACAAAAATAAACATTGGTTTAATTGTTGCTTTCTTTTTAATTTCGTCAATCCATTTATCGGCTCCAGGTAAAATTTGAAGCTCTGATTTCTGTTTGATAATAGTTTCTACATCTTTTAGAAGAACTTTTTTGAATTTAGAATCCTCAATAAGACTTCTCGTCTTTTTTATATGTTCTTCTACTCCTGATTTTCCATTGAGCGCTTTTATGCCTTGTTTAAGTTCAAACAAAATAATATCCTTAGATTCTTTTTCTATTGCAAGGAGATCTATTCTTGTAAAAGGTAATCTTTCATCTTTAGCAATATCACTTTGTTTATATTGATATTCCATATCAATGACAAGATACTCATTATTAATAGAAGAATTCTCTGCTGCAATAAGTTGTTGAATAGTAAATTCTTTTTTATTCCCATGCTCATATACGAGCGATTTAGCTATTTTAAAATATTCATTAGGAGTCTGTTTCGTCTGTTCATCTGAAAATTTGAAGTTTTTCTCCTTGTTTTTGTAATAACCAGATGATAGGTACTCTATTTTGTCTTTTGACAAAGTTAGTATTTTCCCTTTTTGGTAATATATGATAGCTTTCCCTTCTCTGATTTCTAAAGATAATTCTTTGTCTTTAATAACTTCCTTGAGAATGTTCGCATATTCACCCTGAGGTGCTAATTTTCTCACTAATTCGTCATTTAATTTTCTGGCCATAATCTCATTATTTATAAAAGTTAAACATAGAATGTAAACATCTTTTCATTTCTGTTCTCAAGCATTCCGGTTCCAGAACCTGTATGGTTTTGCCTTTTGCCAACAATTCGCTGATAAGATTCTGAGTAACACAGAGTTTGTACTCGAAATCACAATACTGTTCTGTGGTATGGATTTCTTTTTGCGAATGATGCAAGGGCAAGGTGCGCAGGTATTTGCTTTGCGTACCGTAGGCACGGAGGATGACCTTTTGGGGCTTGATTTCCTCGTTGACCCAAATGCCGATGGAATCTTTATAATACACTTCGGGCGAGAAGTCGGAAGGATAATCGAATCGGTTTTCCGCGATATCTAAATGTTGTATGCGGTCGAGCGAAAAATGGCGGATGCCTTTCAACTCTTCGCAATAGCCCAATATGTACCACCTTTGCTTATATACTTTCAAGCAATACGGACATATGTGGTATGGCGTGCTTCCGGCTTCGTAGAAAGGTTGGTACACTATTGCAATGATTTGGTTTTGTTTCATAGCTTCGATGAGGCTTTGCAGGTATTCCGCGCCTTCGGGAATCTCTTCCAACAAGATGCGGTCTTTTATCTGTTTACCTTCGGTTATGAGATTGGCTGTGCTGAATGAGTTGAGCAGCCATTGGCGTGCCTTGTCTTCGCGCAGGGCAGACAAGTCTTCGATATAATATTTATACCCATCGGATGTATCACACTCGATGTTGATTTGGAACAATTCTTCCACGGCCTTGCGATGGTCATGGAAAGTACGTAAGGGCAAAGGTTTTCCATTACCCAACGAAGAGCGTTCCCATCTGCGGCTTATCTCTTCGAAGGTAAGGCGTCCGGCTTGAATCAAGTTATTCACCAGCCAAATATAACGGTTGAACGTTGAGCTTATCATAAACAGTTTAATTGTTGTTGTGGAACATTTACTTCCCAAGCTAAAATTGTCACTCGTGGTAACAAGGCAAAGATAGTAAAACTATTTCGAAAATGACATTTCGAGGTAAGAATATTGATTCCTTTACTCTTGGAAGTTTCCATTCCCTTTAACCGTTCTACTTGCCTGATAGCTTGTTTCAACAGAACTTTCTCCTTTTCGTAATAGATACAAAAAGACTTTTCTACATATCGTTTCATATACGAAAACTATTTGATTGAAAAATAGTGTTTTATAACATAATAAAAAGTTGGATATTTAAAGATACCGTGTGAATTAAAGACGTATATTTGCGGTGTTAAAAGGAAAAGACTATGGAAAGGCAAAACGGAAATAGCCAGGTGATTGACATTCACGTATCGGTGGACTGTGTCGTGATAGGTTTTGATGGAGAACAGTTCCGGGTACTGTTGGTGCGGCAGATTGGCAAACAGACGGATGGGAAGTTTAATGACTGGAAATTGCCGGGGAGCCCGATTTATGTGGACGAGGATTTGGATGATGCGGCCAAACGGGTGTTGACGGAATTGACGGGGTTGAAGAACATCCGGATGAATCAGTTTAAGGCGTATGGCTCGAAAGACCGTACGGCAGACCCGCGTGACGTGATGTGGCTGGAACATTTTCATCTGATAAGTGAGGGCCGGGTAGGGCGGATTGTGACCGTGGCTTATCTTTCGTTGTTGAAGATAGACCGGCATAATAAGCAGCTTACGTCTACATACGATGCCCGTTGGGTGCCGGTGTCGGAAGTGGGTCCCTTGGCTTTTGACCATAATCGGATTTTGGTAGATGCCTTGGAGGTTGTTCGCCATTATGTAGAGACTTCCCCCTCGGCGATGTTCGACCTTTTGCCGCGAAAATTCACGGCGTCCCAGCTGCGGGTACTTTATCAACTTATATATAATAAGGAATTCGATGTGCGGAATTTCCATAAGAAGATAGCGTTGATGCCCTACGTGGTTCCGCTTGAAGAAAAGGAACAGGGTGTGGCGCATCGGGCTGCCAGGTATTACCGGTTTGACCGGAAAATATATAATAAGATGAGGTGATTCTCTACAACCATTAATTTGACGAGCATATGTATTTATTAGGGTATGACATAGGAAGTTCTTCGGTGAAAGCCAGTTTGGTGAATGCCGAGACCGGGAAATGTGTGGCTTCGGCTTTCTATCCGAAAACAGAAGCGGAGATTATTGCGGTTCGTCCGGGTTGGGCGGAACAGGAGCCTGAAATGTGGTGGATGAACTTGAGATTGGCCACCGAAGCTGTCATGAACGAAAGTGGAGCGAAGAAAGAAGAGGTTGCCGCAATCGGCATTTCGTATCAGATGCATGGGCTGGTTTGCGTGGATAAGCAACAACGTGTGCTTCGTCCGGCTATCATCTGGTGCGATTCGCGTGCCGTACCATATGGCGAAAGGGCGTTTCAGGCGTTGGGGGAAGAGTTGTGTCTCTCGCGTTTGTTGAATTCCCCCGGAAACTTCACGGCATCGAAATTAGCTTGGGTGAAAGAAAATGAGCCGGATGTCTATGCGAGGATTGATAAAATTATGCTTCCGGGTGATTATATCGCTATGCGCTTGACCGGTGAAATCTGTACGACGGTTTCGGGGTTGTCGGAAGGAATGTTCTGGGATTTTAAGTCGAATGATGTCGCGCAGTTCTTGCTCGACTATTATGGATTCGACCGTTCGTTGATAGCCGACATCCGTCCTACTTTTTCCGAACAAGGCAGAATGACAGCTGTTGCCGCCGCAGAATTGGGATTGAAAGAAGGCATTCCGGTGACCTACCGTGCGGGAGACCAACCCAACAATGCGCTCTCGCTGAATGTATTCAATCCGGGTGAGATTGCTTCTACCGCAGGAACGTCGGGCGTGGTGTACGGTGTAAACGGGGCGGTGAATTATGATACTCAATCGCGTGTGAACACTTTTGCGCATGTCAATCATACGGCCGACCAAACCCGTTTGGGGGTATTGCTTTGCATCAACGGTACCGGCATCTTGAATTCATGGATAAAGCGTATGGTGATGCCCGAAGGAATTTCGTACGCGCAAATGAATGATTGGGCTGCTCAAGCTCCTATTGGTGCGGATGGGATAAGCGTTCTTCCTTTCGGAAACGGGGCGGAACGGATGCTTCGGAATCGGGAGGCGGGGTGCTCGATTCAAGGCGTTAATTTCAATCTCCATACCCGCAGTCATATTATCCGTGCGGCACAAGAAGGCATTGTTTTCTCATTTAAATATGGTATGGATATTATGAAGGATATGGGCATGAATGTGCAGAAAATTCATGCAGGACATGCCAATATGTTCCTCAGCCCGATATTCCGTGAGACATTGGCTGGCGTGACGGGTGCGGTTATCGAACTCTATGATACCGATGGTTCGGTAGGCGCGGCCAAAGGTGCGGGTATGGGCGTCGGCATTTATAAAGACCATCATGAGGCATTTGCGACGTTGGAGAAGTTGGCGGTTGTTGAGCCGGATTTGGTTCATAAGGCGGCGTACGAAGACGCGTACCAACGTTGGTTGGAATGTATGCAGAAAATTGTAAACTAAAAAACATATACCATTAACTTTTAAACAACAATAGAACTATGGCTGCAAAAGAGTATTTTCCGAACATCGGCAAAATTAAGTTTGAAGGTGTAGAAAGCAAGAATCCCTTGGCTTTCCGTTATTATGACCCTGAAAGAGTCGTAATGGGCAAGAAAATGAAAGACTGGTTGAAGTTCTCGATGGCTTGGTGGCACACTTTGTGCGCCGAAGGCGGTGACCAGTTTGGTGTCGGTACAAAGAAATTTCCTTGGAATGAAAACCCGGACAAGATTCAGGCCGCCAAGGACAAGGCGGACGCAGGTTTTGAAATTATGCAGAAAATCGGTATCGAATATTATTGTTTCCACGATGTAGACCTCTGCGCTGAGGCTGATACCATCGAAGAATACGAGGCCAATCTGAAAGAGATTGTGGCTTACTTGAAACAAAAACAAGCGGAAACCGGCATCAAGTTGTTGTGGGGCACGGCCAACGTATTTGGCCACGCACGCTATATGAACGGTGCCGCGACCAATCCGGATTTTGATGTGGTGGCTCGTGCGGCTGTTCAGATTAAGAACGCTATTGACGCGACTATCGAATTAGGCGGCACTAACTATGTGTTCTGGGGCGGACGTGAAGGTTATATGTCATTGTTGAATACTGACCAGAAACGTGAAAAGGAGCACTTGGCTCGGATGCTGACCATTGCTCGTGACTATGCGCGTGCGAAAGGTTTTACCGGCACATTCTTGGTTGAGCCGAAACCTATGGAACCGACCAAGCATCAATATGATGTAGATACTGAAACCGTTATTGGATTCTTGAAGGCCCATAACTTGGACAAGGACTTCAAGGTGAATATCGAAGTGAATCATGCCACTTTGGCCGGCCATACTTTCGAGCACGAATTGTGTGTGGCTGTCGATAATGGCATGTTGGGCTCTATCGATGCAAACCGTGGCGATTATCAGAACGGATGGGACACTGACCAATTCCCGATTGATAACTACGAACTAACCCAGGCCATGATGCAAATCATCCGTAATGGAGGCTTTGGTAATGGCGGTACGAATTTCGACGCAAAGACCCGTCGTAACTCGACGGATTTGGAAGACATATTCATCGCTCACATTGCAGGCATGGACGTGATGGCTCGTGCGTTGTTGAGCGCGGCTAAATTACTGGAAGAATCTCCCTACAAGCAGATGTTGGCCGACCGCTATGCGTCTTTCGATTCGGGTAAGGGCAAGGAATTCGAAGAAGGCAAGCTGACCCTCGAAGATGTAGTGGCTTATGCGAAAGCGAACGGCGAACCGAAACAGACCAGCGGCAAGCAAGAGTTGTATGAAGCCATCTTGAATATGTATTGCTAATGGTTGAATGAAGAATGAAGGATGGGCAAATGTTTGCAACTTCTTCGTTCTTCATTCTTCATTTCCTTTGTTCGTCATTTCAAATTTTCAATTTAATATTATGGATTATTCAGAAAAGGGCAGTAAGGTTTATCTTTTTTCCATCGTGCTTGTTGCGGTAATCGGTGGCTTGCTCTTCGGGTATGATACGGCGGTTATTTCCGGAGCGGAAAAGGGACTCCAGGCCTTCTTTATGGGTGCCGCTGATTTTGCCTATACCGATGCAATACATGGTATTACTTCATCGAGCGCATTGATAGGATGCATTATCGGAAGTGCCATTTCCGGTTTCCTAGCATCGCATTACGGACGTAAGAAGGCCTTGTTCGTGGCGGGATTATTGTTTTTGATAGCCGCATTGGGAACGTATGAACCCGAATTTCTCTTCTTTGAGCATGGCAAGCCAACTTTTTCATTGCTTATAGCTTTCAATGTTTATCGTATCGTTGGTGGAATCGGTGTAGGATTAGCTTCGGCTATCTGTCCGATGTATATAGCGGAAATAGCTCCGAGCAATATTCGTGGTACATTGGTATCTTGGAATCAGTTCGCGATTATCTCCGGTCAGTTGATTGTGTATATTGTAAATTTCCTGATTTTAGGCGACCATGCCAATCCGGTGATAAAACTCGTAGAAGGTGCCAATCAAATTTTGAATCCGGGCGAAGCGGCATGGACTATTGAGACCGGATGGCGATTAATGTTCTTGAGCGCAGGTGTTCCTGCTGCTATATTCTCGTTTTTGGTTCTGTTAGTTCCTGAAACGCCTCGTTATTTGGCAATGAGTGGTAAGGACGAAAAAGCCTTACAGATTTTGACTCGTATTAACGGGGTGACACAAGCTAAATCTATTTTGACGGATATCAAGGCTACGGCGGAAGAGAAAACCGAAAGACTTTTCACATACGGGTGGCTGGTTATATTCATTGGCATTATGCTGAGTGTGTTCCAACAAGCTGTAGGTATCAATGCTGTGCTTTATTTTGCCCCACGTATTTTTGAAACGATGGGGATGAGCAGCCCGATGGTTCAAACGGTATTTATGGGTATTGTCAATTTGTTATTTACGTTATTGGCGGTATTGACAGTGGAGCGTTTGGGGCGTCGTCCGTTGTTGATTGCGGGTTCTATCGGAATGGCAGTTGGAGCGTTTGGCGTAGCTACATGCAATTTGGCGGCAGGTTTTCCTCCGGTTTTGTCTGTTATCAGCATTATGGTGTATAGTGCTTCGTTTATGTTTAGTTGGGGGCCCATTTGTTGGGTGTTGATTGCCGAAATATTCCCCAATACCATTCGTGGGGCGGCCGTAGCGATAGCGGTAGCTTTTCAATGGATATTCAACTTTATCGTATCGTCCACCTTCTTGCCAATGTATAATATGAGTATGGGAGACATGGGCGAAAAGTTCGGCCATATGTTCGCCTATGGTTTATATGGTGTTATTTGCATCTTAGCCGCATTCTTCGTGTGGAAATTGGTACCCGAAACCAAAGGGAAAACATTGGAAGATATGAGTAACCTATGGAAGAGTAAGTCAAGGCGCTTACTTTCGTAAGTCCTTTACTTTGTTGTAGAAGATATTTAGAAATATTTCCTACTTTTGCACTGTCATTCATAAAAACAACCTATTATGCTTCGTTACGTCAAACAATATCCGGTGTCTATCTGCATCATCCTAACGGTTATTTACTTGTCCTTTTTTAAACCGCCTCAGACGGAGATGGACTCCATCCCCGGTATGGACAAGGTGGTGCATATATGTATGTACCTCGGCTTGTCGGGCATGCTGTGGCTGGAGTTTATACGGGCACGCCGAAAGACACACGCCCCCTTGTGGCACGCCTGGATAGGTGCGTTGCTCTGCCCCATTCTGTTCAGTGGGGCGATAGAGTTATTGCAAGAGTATTGCACCACCTATCGGGGAGGCGATTGGCTGGACTTTGCCGCCAACACCACGGGGGCCTTGCTTGCCGCGCTTGTGGGACGATTTGTGTTGTTCCGCAAGTGGGGCAAGGGTCATAAATAATCCACGACCCTATTCAGGTGGATGCCGTTGGAGCCTTTTATCAAGAGGGTCATCCCGACAGGCTTTTGCGCTTGCAAGTGGGCGATTAAGGCCTGCACATCGGGGAAGGTGGCGTAAGGCGAAGGATTGGCCCCAAACTGGTTTCCCACTAGATAGACTCGCTCAAAGTTGCAGTCTTGCAGATAATCTACAATCTTGTGATGTTCCTCCTGGCTGTCTTTTCCCAGTTCGAGCATGTCGCCCAGGATCACCGCTTTGTGCGACGCCTCCATTTGGCGGAAGTTGCCAAGGGCGGCCATCATACTGGTGGGGTTGGCGTTATAAGCGTCGATGATGAGGGTATTGTCCGCCGTGCGCTTCAGTTGCGAGCGGTTATTTTGCGGGGTGTATTCGGACAAGGCTTTGTCTATCAGGTTGGCGTCTACCTTGAAATAATTGCCTACGGCTACGGCGGCCAAGGCATTGGGCAGATTGTAGCTGCCAATCAAGTGCGTTGACACGGTGTGTGCTATAGATTCCCCTTGCCTTCGCCAAGCAAAGGTGAGGAAGGGCGAACAGCTTGTCATTTGCCCGCAAATGTATGCCCCTTCGTTGCTCCCATAGGTTAGGTTGGAAAGCCCTTCCGCCATCTTCTGCAAGTAGGGATTGTCCGTATGGAGAAAAATGAAAGCTTGCGGTCGGGTACGGAGGAAATCGTATAGCTCGCCTTTGGTGTGTATGACTCCTTCAAACGAGCCAAATCCTTCCAGATGCGCCTTGCCCACGTTGGTAATCAATCCCATATCCGGTTCGGCTATGTCCACCAATTCTTTGATGTCCCCCGGGTGGCTGGCACCCATTTCGATGACTGCCAACTCGTGCTCAGGTTTCAGGCGCAGCAAGGTTAGCGGAACCCCGATGTGATTGTTCAAATTTCCTTCGGTATACAGCAGGTGATAGCGTTGCTTTAGCACGGAGGCTATCAGCTCTTTGGTAGTCGTTTTCCCATTGGTGCCCGTAATGCCCAGTATGCGCGTGCCTAAGGTTCGACGGTGTATGCGTGCCAAGGCTTGAAGGGTTTGCAGGCAATTATCTGTCAGTAGATAACGTGTGTCATTGGCTGGAACTACTGACGGATCGTCTACTACAGCGTAGGCGCATCCGGCTTCCAAGGCTCCGGCGGCAAAACGATTCCCATCAAACGTGTCGCCCTTCAACGCCACGAACATCGAGCGGGGCGGACAATGGCGGCTATCAGTTGTAACACCTCCTTCGCATTGTCGGAAGAGGTTGTACAGGTCTTCTATCTTCATAAAATAAATTTCATTTAAAAAACCGTCCCCACCTTCACAGGTGAGGACGGCAAACAAGTCAATAATACATGAAAAAACGCTATTTAGAGAGAGTTCTTGCTTATGAACACATAAGCTTTAACGGTGCAAATATAGGGATTTTTGTTTGAACTCAAAAGTCTTATGGACAAAAAGAAGATTTTTATCGACTAATTTCTTTGTTTTACGGAGTTTTTAGTGCGTTGAGGCTTTCAGCAGGCGTTTGCTGAAGTAGTGGACAGGATACCAAACGGACAGAAAGCCAACAACGATGACTGTGACAAATATCAACGCTACGTCTTCAACGTGTACGCTGACCGGATAGGCGTCGACTAAAAAAGCCCCGTTACCTCCTCCCAAGCTGATGAAGCCGAATTGTTGTTGGGCAAAGCAAAGCAATAGTCCCAGCAAAATGCCGCCTATGGCTCCGAAAACAGAAATCAGGCGTCCTTCAAACAAGAAAATCCGGACGATTAGACGGTCGTCCGCTCCCAGATTGCGTAGGGTCGCCACATTTTCGCGCTTGTCCAAGATGAGCATAGATAGAGAACCGATGATGTTGAAACAGGTTATGACCAAAATAAAAGTCAGGAACAAGTATGAAATCAGTTTCTCAATCTCCATGATGCGGAAAACGTCTGCTTGTTGCTCGTAGCGGTCTTGCACCCGAAAATCATCTCCCAATAATCCGGCAATCTTTTTCTTCACCGCGGACTGGTCGACGCCTGCTTTCAACTTCAGCTCGATAGCGGTTACTTCTGTGTCATAATGGAAGAGCCGGCGTGCAAAACCAAGCGAAGTGATGATGTAGTGGCTGTCGTATTTTTCTTGGTTGACAACAAATACCGCGCCGGGCGAGAACAAATACTCGTGTGTAAAAGCGGCTGCTGGATTGGCCAGGTTGACTCGGACGTTTCGCTTGGGAGCATAGACTTGCAGCGGGTCTACGAACTGGATGCCCGTGCCCAATTGCGACATCAAGTCGATGCCCAAGAAACCGTACTCCACCACATCGTCTTTCAGAATGAAACGTCCGGTGCCATACAAAAGGCTATCTATCGAAGTCAGTTGTTCGAAGTTGTCTTCAACACCTTTGATGACAGCCATCAGCTGGCGGTCTTTGTATTGCACCATGGCGTTTTCTTCCAGTGTCTCGGTCCATATTTCTATCTCCGGCAAGGCTCGTACGCGTTGCAGTGCCTCCGTGTCCGGACGGAAAACCTTCCCTTCGCGGACTGTAATCTTCAGTTCCGGGTCGAAAGTCGTGAAGAATCCCGCCACCATATCCTGAAAACCGTTGAACACGGACAAGGTGCATACCATAGCTAAAGTGGCCAATGCCACTCCGCAAACCGAAATGCCCGAAATGATATTGACGGCATTGTGTTTCTTTTTGGAGAAAAGATACCTGCGGGCTATGTAGAAAGGGAGATTCAACGGTCGTCAGTTTATTTTTGAAGCAGTTCGTCGATGTGCTCTATGTAGTCCAAGGAATCATCTATGAAGAATTTCAGTTCGGGGATGATACGCAACTGGTAGCGTACACGTGTACCCAACTCGTAGCGGATGGACTTCATGTTGTCGTTGATGTTCTTTATCAGTTCCGCGCTTTTCTCCGAAGGGAAAATGCTAAGGTAGGCGCGTGCCACGCTCAAGTCGGGGCTGATACGTACGGCGCTGACCGATATCAGCACACCGTGTGTATTCCGGGTCTGTTGCTGGAAGATTTCACTGAGTTCCTTTTGCAACAAACGTGCGATTTTATTCTGACGGGTTGTTTCCATATTGTTCCTTTATCTATATTTATTTTGCAAATTTACAAAATTTCTCCGGAATAACCATTGTTGTTGGGCGGATTTACGAAGAAGCACTTTTCTTATCTGCTCGTTTTTTGATAATATGCCCGAATACGAGCCTGAATGTTCTCGCGCAGGCACTCTTGGTAGAGCCAAGGCTCGCCACTGTGGAAGTCACCTACGTTAAGAAATCCCATAATGGGTGAATATTCCGCTCCGCTGTATCCTTTCAATACCAACACGTGATGTTCGGGAGACAGTGTCACGGTAATCGTATCGTGCAGTATGGCGGGAGTGGCATCGGTGCGCCAGTTTACCGGATTGATGCACATCGCACAGGGAACCGCCACCACAGGCTTGATGTGGCGTACGTCGGATACGGAATTGTAGCAGATGGTTACCCCCGTGTCCGTAGCTCCTTGCGCCGCTTGTATGTTGTTGGTGGCAAGCTGGTCATCGGGAGTGACCTTATAGCCCAACACATAAGCCGCTACTAAATATCGGTGCAGCGAGTCGGGCATTGATTTCAATAATTCCACTACCGCCTTCCCTCCTTGGCTAAATCCTGCCAGAACGAACGGACGTTCAGGTTGCCGATGGTTCAAAAAGGTGTTGAAAGCTTGTTGTACGTCCTTCATAGCCACGGCTTGAAAGCGGTTGTTTATGGTGTCCTCGTTCAACGTCGCCCAATTTTCGATGGTCATATGTCGATAGTAGGGGGAATAGAAATTGTTCCCTTCTCCCATATATTCGGCTATCTTGCCGATTTCCTTGTCCATATTCGCTCGGTGGCATGCGTTGTAAACATCGGCGTAGCGGCACAGTCGCCCATCGTCCGTAGTCCAGTCTTTTTGCCAAGTAGAAACTATGTAGAACACATCCGCACCGTTGCCTGTGCTGTCATTCATTTGGGTAAACCAACAAGTGTCATTCTCGTAGTCGGGAGCTTGTGGAACATATAAATCCACCTCTTTCTTCTCGTTGCATGCCGCATACAGCAAAAGCAAGGCGGCATACAACGCTCCTTGTGTCCATTTTACATGTTTCATTGTTATCTCCATTTAGTGCTACAAAATTATGCAGAATTTGCGGAATAACGCTACATTTACACATACATTTGATGTCGCATAATGAAAAAAGAAAGCCATTTTGCTTTTTGTTTAGGGAATATATTAACTGCATAGTCGGTACGATTACTAATCATTAGTGGTCGAAAGATTTTAATTAATTAATTAATTATCAACGTTTTATTTGTTTGTTTCGATTATTTTTGCTACCTTTACAGCATAGATAAATGTAGTAAAAACGGTAATGAAAGAAATAAAAGTACATGCTTGGGATGTCCTTCGAATGATTCCCGATGAAGAATTGGCCCACCTTGCCAAAGACACGA
>CALUIQ010000095.1 GCA_944320735.1 uncultured Bacteroides sp.
TAGGCAACATTTGGCGTTTTCCTTACGAGACCGGAAACCATGGGGGCGCGGCCTTTATACTTATTTATATTGGTTGTGTGCTGTTCTTTGGCATTCCTATTATGGTGGCGGAGTTTTCCATTGGCCGGCATTCACGCTCCAATACGGCAAGGGCTTATCAGATACTGGCTCCGGGCACTCCTTGGAAATGGGTAGGGCGTATGGGTGTGCTGGCCGGCTTCTTGATACTGGGCTATTACTCCGTGGTGGCGGGTTGGACGCTCGATTACATCGTACAGGCGGCTACCAATAGTTTTGCCGGGCAGTCGGCCGAGGGCTTCATCGCTTCTTTCAATAACTTTGTGCAGAATCCTTGGCGTCCGGTGCTATGGACCTTGGCTTTTATGCTGATGACTCACTTTATCGTGGTGAAAGGGGTGGAGAAAGGCATAGAGAAGTCGGCTAAAATCATGATGCCGATGCTGTTCCTCCTGCTTTTGGTGCTTGCCGTCTGTGCCATTTCGTTGCCGGGTGCCGGGAACGGACTCAAGTTCTTGTTGCAGCCCGATTTCAGCAAGGTGGATGCCAATGTATTGTTGGGAGCGATGGGACAGGCTTTCTTCTCGCTTAGCTTGGGTATGGGTTGCCTTTGTACGTATGCTTCTTATTTCCGTAAGGACGTCAATCTGCCCAAGACGGCCTTGAATGTCGGGGTGATAGATACGTTGGTGGCCGTCTTGTCTGGCTTTATCATCTTCCCCGCGGCTTTCTCGGTAGGCATACAGCCGGATGCCGGTCCCAGTTTGTTGTTTATCACTTTGCCCAATGTGTTCCAGCAGGCTTTTGGCGGTCTGCCTTGGCTGGCTGTGCTTCTGTCCATTATGTTCTATGTCCTGCTTGCGTTGGCCGCCCTTACTTCTACCATTTCCTTGCACGAAGTGGTGACGGCTTATTTGCACGAAGAGTTCAATATGACACGCCGCAAGGCGGCTACTTGGGTTACCGTAGGTTGCTCCATCTTAGGCATTCTGAGTTCACTCTCGTTGGGCTTGGGCAAAGAGCTGACCCTCTTCGGGATGACCTTGTTTGATTTCTTCGATTACCTGACGGCCAAAATTATGCTGCCCTTGGGCGGATTCTTCATTGCCATCTTTACAGGATGGTTTATGAACCGGCGCGTTGTGTGGAAAGAAGTCAGCAACAACGGTACGTTGAAAGTGTGGATTTACCGCTCGTGGTTGTTCTTGTTGAAATTTGTGGCACCGATTGGCATTGCATTTATTTTCATCAACGAGTTGGGATTTCTGAAATAATCCGGAAGCCTTATGCGTGAGTTGTTGCGTGCCTTTCTCTTCTTTACGCGAACGGAACGGAGGGGACTTTTTGTGTGGTTGGTACTTATTCTCTTTGTAGTAGTCGGAGGAAAAATCTATCGTGATAGGCAGGATCAGGCTACGCTTACGCCTGACGCGCTTGAGGCTCAACAGAAAGCGTTAAAGGAATATCAGGCTTTTATTGCTTCTGTCCGGCAGCAAGAAACGGAAGAAAAACAGCGTTGGCGGCGAATGTGGCCTTCTGCACCGCATAAGCAAGCACCGGTATTGACGGTGTTTGACCCGAATACGGCCGATTCGGTTACTTTCCGCCAGTTGGGATTGCCTGGTTGGATGGCGCGCAATATTCTTCGTTATCGAGAAAGGGGCGGTAAGTTTCGTCGCCCGGACGATTTCCGAAAAATCTATGGCTTGACCGAGGAACAGTATCGCACCTTGTCTCCTTACATTCGCATTGCGCAGACTGATACCGCACGTCCCCGCCTGTCTCTTTTCCTTGCGGATACTCGGGTGGACAGTCTCCCGAAGCTGGCCGTTGAGAAATATGCACCGGGGACTAAAGTGGACTTGAACCGGGCGGACACTACCGAACTGAAAAAGATTCCCGGTGTAGGAAGCGGCATCGCACGCCTTATTTGCAGTTATCGGAAACGCTTGGGAGGTTTCTATCACATCAGCCAGCTGAGGGAAATCAATTTGGATGACAGCAAACTGGCGGCTTGGTTTACTATCGACACAGCCGCCATAGTACGCATTCCCGTAAACCGTAGCGGCGTCAACCGGCTCAACCGTCATCCTTACATTAACTTCTACCAAGCTAAAGCGCTTGTGGAACATCGTAAGAAATATGGCCCGCTGAGAAATCTCAAACCTTTGGCGCTTTATGAAGAATTCACTCCCAAGGATTTTGAGCGTATGGCTCATTACCTCAGTTTCGAATAGGGAATGTCAATCCATCATTTTGCCGTGATTGGCTGCCAGCTGAATCATACGGTCGTAGTCTTCCGCGCTTAAATCCATAAAATAGTAGTTGACCGGGTTCACCACGCGCCCTTTGACGTGAACCTCGTAATGCAGATGCGGACCGGTGCTCTTGCCTGTATTGCCCACGGCGCCTATCACTTCGCCTCGTACCACCTTGCGCCCCACCTTCGTATGATAATCGCTGAGATGGGCGTACACAGTCTGATAGCCGAAGCCGTGGTCGATGACAATCGTCTTGCCATATCCCGTTTGCCAGCCTACTTTTATGACCTTGCCGTCTCCCGTGGCATATACATCGGTGCCGATGGAAGCCGAAAAGTCCATGCCCGCATGGAACTTGGTCGTGCCGTAAATGGGGTCTACACGTGTGCCGTATCCGGAAGCCGTTTTCTTCAAATCCTTGTTGGAAATAGGCTGAATGGCGGGGATGCAACGGAGCATCTCGTCGTGGTTCTTGCACATTTCCACCACTTCATCAAAAGAATTGGATTGGATGTAAAGTTGCTTGGTGAGTGCGTCCAGTTTCTGTGTGGTATTTATGACGAGGTCGGCATTGGCCAGGTCCATTAGATGTTCGTACCGGTTGGTACCGCCATAGCCGGCTTGGCGGATAGCCGAAGGAATGGGGTCGGCCATGAAAATAACCCGATAGAGGTTGTCGTCGCGTTGCTGGATGTCCTGTAGCACTTCCATAGCTTCGTCCATACGGTGCGAGAGCACGTTGTACTGGGCTTGTAGCTGGCTGTTTTCCATTCGCAGTTCCTTCTCCGAAGGAGAGCCGAATATCAGTAAAAGAACAATGATGCTTCCCGCCCACAGGCCCATACCGATGAACAGTCGGCGCAAATAGCTCATGATGCGTTGGCGCACAGTGGGGTAGATACGGTCGTAAGTCTGAGTCTGAGGATTATAGATATAATAAACTTTACGCATGTTTTTGGAAATATTTCGGTGGTCAATGCGGCAAAAGTAATAAAAACAAGCTATCTTTGCGCAGTTTTTTGAGTTTTTAAGTTATTGATAGTATATATGTTGACTGCAAACGAAATCCGAGACTCGTTCAAGAGTTTCTTCGAGAGCAAAGGACACCACATCGTTCCCTCGGCTCCTATGGTTATTAAAGATGACCCTACGTTGATGTTTACCAACGCAGGTATGAACCAGTTTAAAGACATTATTTTGGGCAATCATCCGGCGAAGTACAAACGGGTGGCCGACTCGCAAAAGTGCCTTCGCGTAAGCGGCAAACACAATGACTTGGAGGAAGTGGGGCACGACACCTATCATCACACGATGTTCGAGATGCTGGGCAACTGGTCCTTTGGCGATTATTTCAAGAAAGAAGCTATCTCTTGGGCATGGGAATACCTGGTAGATGTATTGAAAATCAATCCCGCCAACCTGTATGCTACGGTCTTTGAAGGTAGTCCCGAAGAAGGTTTGAGCCGCGATGACGAAGCCGCTTCCTACTGGGAGCAGTTCCTGCCGAAAGACCATATCATCAATGGCAACAAGCACGATAACTTCTGGGAAATGGGCGATACGGGTCCTTGCGGACCTTGCTCGGAGATTCATATCGATCTTCGCTCGGAAGAAGAGAAGAAGCAAGTGCCCGGACGCGACATGGTGAACCATGACCATCCGCAAGTCATCGAAATATGGAACCTCGTGTTTATGCAATACAACCGCAAGGCTGATGGCTCGTTGGAGCCGCTTCCTGCCAAGGTGATAGACACCGGTATGGGTTTCGAACGCCTCTGTATGACTTTGCAAGGCAAGACCTCCAATTATGACACCGATGTTTTCCAACCGCTTATCCAAGCTATCGCCGTTATGTCCGGTGCCAAGTATGGGGAAGACCCGCAAAAGGACGTGGCGATGCGTGTCATAGCTGACCATATTCGTACGATTGCTTTCTCCATTACCGACGGGCAGTTGCCCAGCAACGCCAAGGCTGGTTATGTTATCCGCCGCATTTTGCGCCGTGCCGTACGTTACGGCTACACGTTCTTGGGGCAGAAGCAAGCCTTTATGTACAAGCTGTTGCCGGTGCTGATTGACGATATGGGGGCGGCTTATCCCGAACTGAACGCACAGAAGGAATTGATTTCCAAAGTCATCAAGGAAGAAGAGGAAGCTTTTCTCCGCACGTTGGAAACGGGTATCCGTATGTTGGAGAAGACTATGGCCGATGCCAAGGCTGCCGGAAAAACCGAAATCAGCGGCAAGGATGCTTTCACGCTCTATGATACGTTCGGCTTTCCCTTGGACTTGACCGAGTTAATTCTTCGCGAAAACGGTATGACTGCGAACACAAAGGATTTCGATGCCGAAATGCAGCAACAGAAACAACGTGCCCGCAACGCCGCCGCCGTAGAGACGGGCGACTGGATTACCTTGAAGGAAGGTACTACCGAGTTTGTGGGTTACGACTATACGGAATACGAGACCAGCATCCTGCGTTATCGCCAAATCAAGCAGAAGAATCAAACTTTATACCAAATCGTATTGGGCAAGACGCCGTTCTATGCCGAAAGCGGTGGCCAAGTAGGCGATACCGGTGTGTTGGTCAACGAGTTTGAGACCATCGAGGTGATTGACACCAAGAAGGAGAACAACCTGCCCATCCACTTGACAAAGAAGTTGCCCGAACATCTGGACGCTCCGATGATGGCTTGCGTTGACACGGACAAACGTGCCGCCTGCGCTGCTAACCACTCGTGTACGCACTTGTTGGATGAGGCTTTGCGCACGGTATTGGGCGACCACGTAGAGCAGAAAGGATCGCTCGTGACGCCCGACTCGTTGCGTTTCGACTTCTCTCACTTCCAGAAGGTGACCGATGAGGAGCTTCGTAAGGTGGAACATCTGGTCAACGCCAAGATTCGTGCTAACATTCCTTTGCAGGAGTACCGCAACATCCCCATTGAAGAAGCCAAGCAGCTGGGAGCCATCGCACTGTTCGGTGAGAAATATGGCGACCACGTGCGTGTCATCCAGTTTGGCTCGTCCATCGAGTTCTGCGGCGGTACCCACGTAGCCGCTACGGGTAACATCGGTATGGTGAAAATCGTTTCGGAAAGTTCCGTGGCCGCAGGTGTGCGCCGTATCGAGGCTTACACCGGTGCCAAAGTAGAGGAAATGATGGATGCTCTGCAAGACTCTTTGCGTGACTTGAAAGCCCTCTTCAACAACGCTCCCGACTTGAGCGGCACCATTCGCCGTTACATCGAGGAGAACGCCGGACTGAAGAAGCAGGTGGAAGAGTTCATGAAGGAAAAGGAAGGACAACTGAAAGAGCGGCTGCTGCAAAGCGTCAAGGACGTGAACGGTGTGAAACTCATTCAGTTCTGCGCTCCGTTGCCTCCCGAAACCGTCAAGAACGTAGCCTTCCAGCTTCGCGGACAAATCACGGAGAACCTGTTCTTCGTGGCAGGAACCGTATTCGAAGGCAAGCCTATGCTGACCGTTATGTTGAGCGACAACCTTGTAGCAAACGGATTGAAAGCCGGTGCTTTGGTGAAGGAAGCCGCCAAGTTGATACAAGGCGGTGGAGGCGGCCAGCCTCACTTCGCTACGGCAGGTGGTAAGAATCCTGACGGGTTGAATGCGGCTGTGGATAAGATTGTAGAGTTGGCGGGTATCTGATTGAAAGGATGATTTAATCATATTCTACAGAGAGGGTGTGTCGTAATTGGGAAATAAAACACACCCTCTTTTTTATAAGCTGAGAGACACAAGGTTTTGACGAACGCAGTGGCTTCTTGAAGAACAATAAACGAATATGTTACAAATAAGACAAGCGGAAGCGGAAGATTTGGACGGTTTGATGAGCCTTTTTGAGCAAGGCAAGGACATTATGCGCAGGAGTGGAAACTTGAAGCAATGGACAGGTGGATATCCCACGCGTGAAATTGTGCGCAAGGACATTGAGAATAGAAATAGTTATGTATGTGTGGATGAGGCTGGCAAACTGGTGGGAACCTTTGCGATGATACGTGGCGAGGAGCCTACCTACATCCGTATTTATGAGGGACAATGGCTGGATGACCAAAAGCCTTACGTCACTATACATCGGTTGGCTAGTACGGCAGATAGTCACGGGGTGGCGGCTGCATGCTTGGCGTGGTGTGAAAGGCAGGCTTCAAACTTGCGGGCAGACACCCATCGGGATAACCATATCCTGCAACATATCTTGTTGAAACACGGATTTAGTTATTGCGGTGTTATCTATTTGCAAAACGGAGACGAGCGGCTGGCTTATCAGAAGATTTGCCGGTTTTAAATGTACTATAAACACAGAGACACGGAGACACAGAAAGGAATATTTGTAAATAATGAACCCCTCTGTGCCTCCGTGTCTCTGTGTTTTAGCTTATTCGGGCACGATGTCTTACACCATATTATATATATTACATTCTTTCGGGAACTTCAATGCCCAATAGTCCCATACCCAGACGGACAACTTTGGAAACCTCGCGTGAAAGGGCCAGACGGAATGCGCGCACATCGGCGTTTTCTTCACGCAAGATGCTGAAGTCGTGGTAGAACTGGTTGTATTCCTTCACCAAATCGTAGCAATAGTTGGCGATGACGGAAGGGCTGTAGTCCTCACCGGCCTGCTTGACTACCGTGGCAAAGTCGGCCAGCATCTGAATCAATCCTTCTTCTTTGGTGCTCAGTTCGATGCCTGAATGCAACTGCTGCGGAATGGTGATGCCCGCTTCGGCAGCCTTACGCAATACGGAGCGGATACGAGCATACGTATATTGGATGAAAGGACCTGTATTGCCGTTGAAGTCAATGGACTCCTTAGGATTGAACGTCATGTTCTTGCGGGCGTCTACCTTCAGGATGAAATATTTCAAGGCACCCAATCCTACGATGCGGGCAATGTCGTCGGCTTCGGCCTGCGTCAGTCCGTCCAATTTGCCCAAGTCGCCGCTCGTTTCCTTGGCGGTTTCTATCATTTCGGCCATCAGGTCGTCGGCATCCACCACCGTGCCTTCGCGGCTCTTCATTTTGCCTTCGGGCAGTTCTACCATACCGTAAGAGAAGTGAACCAAGCTCTTGCCCCATTCAAATCCCAGCTTGTCCAACAGGATGGAAAGCACCTGGAAGTGGTAATTCTGCTCGTTGCCTACCACATAAATCATCTTGTCGATGGGATAGTCGGCAAAACGTTGTTCGGCCGTGCCGATATCTTGTGTCATATATACCGATGTCCCGTCGGCACGGAGCAGCAATTTGTGGTCGAGACCTTCGGAAGTAAGGTCTGCCCATACGGAGCCATCCTCTTTGCGGTAGAAGATGCCCTTCTCCAATCCTTCGAGCACTTTCTTTTTGCCTTCCAGGTAAGTGTTGGATTCGTAGTAAATCTTGTCGAAAGTGACACCCATCAACTTGTACGTTTCATCAAAACCTGCGTAAACCCAGTCGTTCATCTTCTTCCAGAGGGCACGTACTTCGGGGTCGCCGGCTTCCCATTTGACCAACATCTCGCGGGCCTCCTTCATCAAGGGCGATTCGGCTTCGGCCTTCGCCTTGGCATCTTCTTCGCTCATCCCTTGAGCCATATATTGCGCCATCAGTTCCTTCACTTCGGCTTTGTAATGCTTGTCGAACGCTACGTAGTAGTCACCTATCAGGTGGTCGCCTTTCTTTCCGCTCGATTCGGGCGTCTCTCCGTTGCCGTATTTCAGCCAGGCCAGCATAGACTTGCAGATGTGTATGCCGCGGTCGTTCACGATGTTGGTCTTCACCACCCGGTTGCCGTTGGCGGCGATAATGTTGGCCAAGGCGTTACCCAGCAGGTTGTTGCGCACATGTCCTAAGTGCAAGGGCTTGTTGGTGTTGGGTGAGGAATATTCTATCATCACCAAGGGGGATTGCTCCGTGGCAGGTGTCAATCCGTAATGTTCGTCGGACTGAATGCCGTTCAGCAGTTCTATCCACGCCGACGAAGCGATGGTTAGGTTCAGGAATCCTTTGATGACGTTGAACGAAGCCACCAAGTCGGGCACGTTCGTCTTCAGGTATTCGCCTATTCCCTGTGCCGTTTGTTCGGGACCTTTCTTGGACATACGCAGGAAGGGGAAAACCACCAGCGTCAAGTGTCCTTCAAATTCTTTCTTGGTTTTCTGTAATTGCACTTGTGCGGCCGGAACTTCCTGCCCGTAAAGTGCTTTCAGCCCATCCATAACGGATGCGGCCAGTTTCTGTTGTATATCCATAATGCTAATGTTTTCTTTTTGTGGGCGCAAAGATACGACATTCTTCTCAATAAAAATAGTTATGCCCCATCATTTCTTCCGTGCAGCTATGGCCAGCAATACACCTAAAGCCACGCCCAGCAAAGCGGCAAACAGGACGCGGGCTTCGGCCGGAAGCAGGAAGGTGATGGTATGAGCCGGAACCCAGAAGAAGGGAATCGTCTTTTTGAAAACAAAATTCCACTGTACGTCCCAATTCAGCCCGGTAATAATACGGGTCATAGGGATGGGAGTCACCAGTGCGCGCGCCGAACCTCCGCATGCCAGGATGTGCGTGTCCGTAATCTTGTGGAAAGTCATGAACACCGGCGCAAAAATGCCGTTCATCCCGATGGATATGCAGAGGGCGACCAACACTTTGGCGGGGCAGAGAGATGCGCCCATCAGGCTTGTGGCTCCCTGCATCCCGATATACTCCAAGGCCACCGGGACACCGGTGGAAAAGATAATCATGGCCAGATTGATGCCCATACCGAGGACACCCCACACCACCGCACGAGGGAATATGCCGAATTTGGGCTTTAGGTAATTCCCTGTGCTGAGGCGTAACCCCAAGAGTTCGCCCAGCGTAGACAAGATGGCGAACTTCAGGAAGCTCATCACCATGCCGTGGTCGGCGTTGAACGTTTTATATCCCTCATACACTGTGCCCGAGAAGACAAACGGGGCGAACAAGGCGATTACAATCACGATGAAAACAAAATCGGTCTTTTTCATGGCAATATTATCAATGTAAGTTCTAAATTGATTGACTTGGCAAATATAGGAATTATTTTTTGTATGTCACTTTTTTATCCTATCTTTGCGCCCGACTGAACGAATACATCATCTCAAATGAATAATATACCGACTGTTACTAAAAACTTGCTGATAATAAACGTGCTGGTGTTTCTTGGCACGATAGTGGCGGAGAGCTATCACATCGACTTGGCCGATTATCTGGGCTTGCATTTTATCCTTTCGGACCATTTTAACGCCGCCCAGCTTATCACCTATATGTTTATGCACGCGGGATTTACGCATATTTTCTTCAATATGTTTGCCGTGTGGATGTTCGGGCGTATCTTGGAGCAGGTATGGGGGCCGAAGCGTTTCCTCTTCTACTACCTGGTGTGCGGCATCGGTGCCGGCTTGATACAGGAAGTGGTGATGGGAGTGCGCTATTTCAGCATCGAATCGGGTATGAGTCCCGAAGCCGTCCAGGCCGTGTACGACCAAGGAGCGGAGGCGTTGAGGTCGAATATGAACTTTGTAGATTCGGCCATGGCCAGCCTGAATTTGGTGCTGAACGGACAGACGGTGGGCGCTTCGGGTGCCGTGTACGCCATTTTGCTGGGCTTTGGCATGTTGTTCCCTAACCAGCCGATGTTTATCTTCCCGCTGCCTATGCCCATCAAGGCGAAGTATTTCGTGATTGGTTATGCCCTCATCGAGCTTTATTCGGGATTTGCCAACAATGCGGGTGACAATGTGGCTCACTTTGCGCACTTAGGTGGTATGGTGTTTGGTTTCTTCCTTATTTTATATTGGCGAAATAAAAACAGAAGCAATGGTTTCTATTATAACTGATTTGAAAGAGAAATACCGTCGGGGCAATATTTGCCTGCAATTGATTTATATCAATGTGGCGGTGTTCGTGCTGGTTTGGTTGGCGGAAGTCCTATTGATGTTGTTCAACCAAAGTATGGGCGGTTGGCTCTCTTGGCTGGAACTCCCGGCTTCCTTCACTCGGTTCTTCGTGCAGCCTTGGTCCATTGTGACGTATATGTTCCTGCATGCGGGCTTCTTCCATATTCTTTTCAATATGCTTTGGCTCTATTGGTTTGGCATGTTGTTCCTGCAATTTTTTTCTGCCAAGCACTTGCGGGGGCTCTACATCGTGGGCGGCATTTGTGGAGGCTTGCTTTATATGGTGGCTTATAACGTTTTCCCTTATTTCCGTGGGATGGTCGATCATTCGTTTCTTTTGAGTGCTTCGGCCTCTACCTTGGCCATTGTAGCCGCTACTGCCTACCGGGAACCCAACTACCGGGTGGGGATTTTCCTGATAGGCACCGTCCGGCTGAAGTATTTGGCTTGGGTGGTCATTGGCTTGGATTTGCTTTTTATTACATCCGACAATGGGGGAGGGCACATCGCCCACTTGGGAGGGGCCTTGGCAGGTTTGTGGTTTGCCGCTTCGCTAAGTAAAGGCACGGACATCACGAAACTTATCAACCGGCTTTGCGATGCTTTGGCCTCGTTATTCAGTCCGCGTCCCCGAAAACCTAAAATGAAGGTGCATTACAACGCCGAGCGGAAAAAGGACTACGATTACAATGCCCGCAAAAAAAGTCAGTCGGACGAAATAGACCGGATACTCGACAAGTTGAAAAAATCGGGCTATGAAAGTCTGAGCAGCGATGAGAAGAAAACGTTGTTTGACGCCAGTAAACGATAGGCACGTTCTATGAAGTTCATCCGAAATCTGATTGTGTGGATAGGGGTGGCTTTCAACGGCTTGTTCATCCTCTTGCTGATAGCCACGGCATACAGTCCTTATATAGACCCTACGTTGCATCCCCTGCGTTCGTGCTTGGGATTGGCCTTCCCGGTCTTTTTGTTGATAAACATCGGCTTCCTGTTATTTTGGCTTCTCATCCGTCAGTACAAGGCGGCTTTGTTGCCTTTGGCCGGACTTTTGCTCTGTTGGGGGGCGATTCGGACTTATATGCCTTATAATTTCCATACGGATCATTTGCCGGAGGGCAGCCTGAAGATTTTATCGTATAACATTATGGGCTTTAACCTGGGTAAGAAGGTGGACGGGAAGAACGACTTTTTGACTTATCTCCGGCAGAGTGGGGCGGATATTTTGTGCCTTCAGGAGTTTGCCACCTATTCACCTCCCTACCTTACAAGTACGGAGATTGACAAGGCTTTGAGCGGTTATCCGTACCATCGCGTAGACAAGTTGGGGAATTCGTCCATTAGCACCAACAACATAGCCTGCTACTCCAAATATCCCATCCTTTCAGCCCGGAAACTGGATTATGCCAGTGATGGCAATGGGTCGGTCGTGTATGAGTTGAAAGTAGGGGAGGACACCCTGACGCTCATCAACAATCACTTGGAGTCGAATAAACTGACGGCTGAAGACAAACAGGTGTATGCGGGTATGTTGGCCAATCCGGAGAAAGAAAATGTGAAAAGCGGTGCCCGGTTGTTGTGGGGCAAGTTGGCCGAAGCTTCCGCCGTCCGTGCTCCGCAGGCTGATGCCGTAGCCAAGGCCATACGTACTTCGGCCCACTCCAAGATAATAGTGTGCGGTGACTTTAACGATACGCCCATCTCGTACACGAGGCGCGTCATCGGGCAGGATATGAACGATGCTTTCACCCAATCGGGCAAGGGATTGGGCATCTCATACAATCAAAACCGGTTTTATTTCCGGATAGACCATATTTTGGTCAGCAAGAATTTGCGGACTTATAACTGTACGGTGGACAGGAGTATTAAAGATTCCGACCATTATCCAATCTGGTGTTATGTCGCTCCCGAGGAGTGACAAGGTGTTGCACCGACGTCCCGCAGGATAAAAAAAAGCACCGTGAGGTAATATATATTGTGAAAAAAGAACTATATTTGCAGCCTTGTAAAAGTGTAGTAATTAATTAATAAAGTAATCATAATAAACTAAAAGTAACATGCAAAACAAAGGATTTGTAAAGGCTTTTGCAGTTCTGCTTACATTGGTGTGCGTGTTCTACCTTTCGTTCTCTTTTGTGACTCGTCATTATACGAACAAGGCGAAGGAGTATGCGAAGGGAGACCCGCATTTGGAGCAAGACTACTTGGATTCACTGTCCAATGAGAAAGTGTGGTTGTGGAACTGGAGCCTGAAAGATTGTCGAGAGATGGAAATCAGTTTGGGTCTGGACTTGAAGGGTGGTATGAACGTCATCCTGGAAGTGTCCGTACCGGATGTTATCAAGGCTTTGGCCGATAACAAGACTGATGAAGCCTTTAACAAGGCATTGGCAAACGCAGCCCAAGAGGCAAAGACCAGTCAGGATGACGTTATTACGTTGTTCGTCAGAGAGTATCATCGTTTGGCTCCGGACGGGTCGTTGGCTCAATTGTTTGCCACCCAACAGCTGAAAGACAAAGTAAACCAGAAATCGACCGACGCTCAAGTAGAAGCTGTATTGCGTTCGGAAGTGAAAGCTGCCGTCGAGAACTCATACAACGTATTGCGTACCCGTATCGACCGCTTCGGCGTGGTTCAGCCCAATATCCAAAGCTTGGAAGACAAGATGGGCCGTATCATGGTGGAACTTCCCGGTATCAAGGAACCCGAGCGTGTGAGAAAATTACTTCAAGGTTCTGCCAACTTGGAATTCTGGGAAACTTACAACTCTCGCGATGTGGCTCCTTATTTGCAGTCAGCCGACAACAAGTTGCGTACCGTTTTGGCTATGAATGCCGATACCACAAAGGCTGAAACGCCTGTAGTAGAGGAACCGAAACCCGCGGCAAGTACCGCAGATAGTTTGGCGGCAGCTTTGAAGGGCGGCAGCGCTTCGCAAGAGGCTGACTTGGCTCAATATAAGAAAGAGCATCCGTTGTTTGCTTTGATGCAGGTCAATCCGAACGGAGGCCCGGTTGTGGCTTACGTCAACTACAAAGATACGGCTGAAGTCAACAAGTATTTGGCTATGCCGGAAGTGCAAGCCGTTTTCCCCAAAGACTTGCGCTTGAAATGGGGTGTGGCCGCTATTGACGCAAAAGGTCAGACATTTGAATTGTATTGCATCCGTTCTACCGAACGCAATGGCCGTGCTCCGTTGGAGGGTGATGTTATTGTAGACGCTACTAACAGCTACGACCAGTTTGGCCGTCCGGCAGTAAGTATGACGATGAATACGGATGGTTCACGTCGTTGGGCGCAATTGACCAAGCAAAATGTGGGCAATAGCATTGCCATCGTGTTGGATGGTTATGTATATTCCGCACCGAACGTGCAGAACGAAATCACGGGAGGTCGTTCAGAGATTACCGGTCACTTCACTCCCGAAGAAGCGCAAGACTTGGCCAACGTGTTGAAGTCTGGTAAGATGCCCGCTCCCGCCCACATCGTGCAGGAAGACATCGTAGGTCCTTCGTTGGGTCAGGAATCCATCGAGGCAGGTGTCATTTCATGTATCGTTGCCTTCATTCTGTTGATGGTGTACGTTTGCTCCATGTACGGTTTCACGGCCGGTATGGTTGCCAACGGTGCCCTGCTGCTCAACTTCTTCTTTACGTTGGGTATTCTTTCTTCTTTCCAAGCCGCTCTGACCATGTCCGGTATCGCCGGTTTGGTATTGTCATTAGGTATGGCGGTCGATGCCAACGTGTTGATTTTCGAGCGCACCAAGGAAGAGCTTCGTTTGGGTAAGAAAGTGAAAGACGCCTTGAAGGATGGTTATTCCAACGCCTTCTCCGCTATCTTCGACTCCAACTTTACGTCTATCATTACCGGTATCATCCTCTTCTACTTCGGTACAGGTCCTATCCGCGGATTTGCTACGACGTTGATTATCGGTATCGCCATTTCGTTCTTCACCGCCGTGTTTATGACCCGTCTGGTATTCGAACACTTTATGAATAAGGACAAGTGGCTGGGCTTGACGTTCGAGACCCGTCTGTCCAAGGGCGTGCTGCAAGACACGAAGTACAACTTTATGAAATATAACAAGACGTGGCTTTCTACAGGATTGGTTATCGTGCTCATCTGTGTAGGCTTCCTTGCCATCCGTGGTTTGAGCCAAAGCATCGACTTTACCGGTGGTCGTAACTACCAGGTACGTTTCGAGCAGTCGGTTGAGCCTGAGCAAGTACGTGAATTGATGGAAGGCCAGTTTGAGGATGCCAACGTGACGGTGATTGCCATCGGAACAGACGGCAAGACGGTTCGTATCAGCACCAACTACCGCATCAATGAAGAAGGCAACAACGTAGATTCTGAAATCGAAGCCAAGTTGTATGAAGTATTGAAGCCGTTGCTCACGAAGAACATCTCTTTGGAGACCTTCATCGACCGTGACAACCATACGGGCGGTAGCATCATCAGTTCGCAGAAGGTAGGTCCGAGCATTGCCGACGACTTGAAGGTTGCCGCTGTGTGGGCCGTTATCTTTGCCGTGTTGGGTATCGGTCTCTACATCCTCTTCCGCTTCCGCAACATTGCGTATAGCGTGGGTTCTATCGCAGCTTTGACATTCGATACCATTTTGATATTGGGCGTTTACTCCATGTTCTGGAACATCCTTCCGTTCTCCATGGAGATTGACCAGACCTTTATCGGTGCCATCTTGACGGCTATTGGTTACTCCATCAACGATAAGGTGGTTATCTTCGACCGTGTTCGTGAGTACTTCCACCTCTATCCGAAACGTGGTACGTTCCAGTTGTTCAACGACTCATTGAACTCTACGTTGACCCGTACGTTGTTCACCGGTTCGTCTACGTTGATTGTGTTGGTAGTCATCTTCATCCTCGGTGGTGAGAGCATCCGCAGCTTCTCCTTCGCCATGATTTTGGGTGTGGTATTCGGTACGTTCTCCTCTCTGTTCATCGCTTCTCCGATTGCTTACAAGATGTTGAAGAAGAAAGGTGAGACAGAACCTGTTGAAGAAACTGTTCCTGCCAAGTAATTAGCTACACATCTCTGATACTTTATAAATAATGGGCGTTTCCTTCGCGGAGGCGCCCATCTTTTTTAGGTATTATTGGTTACTTGCCCAAGTATTATTGGATACTTTGCCATTTATCCAATAATCCTTTTTCCCCGCTTGTTTTCTACATTTTCCGGACGAACCTTCTTCCCTTGGTTATGGATGCATTGTTTCATCAACCATTGCAACGTTGTTTCACTAGCCATTGCAACGCTGTTTCATCAGCCATTGCAACATTGTTTCATTAGCCATTGCAACGTTGTGTTTCTCACAAGTGCCGTTTGCCAAGACTGACTTGGTGAAGCCAAAGAGGGACTTTATGCTGCTCAAGGCCGTCTTTGCAAGCACAAAGTAGGTCTCTTCCCTTATCTGCCTTCACGCCTTCACGGCCTTTCAACCCGTTGTCTTTGAGGGAAATAATGTGAAAGATGTATCTTTCACGGAAGTTTCACGCTGTTGCATTGTGTCCTGTCGATTCAACAAGCGGCTAAATCACATCCAAGCATAAGGCCGCTCTCATTTAAAGAGAAAGGGAAGCGCATTAGATGATAAAGGGCGGGACATTAAATGATAACTAAAGTTTCGCACCTTACTCTAAGATGCGTCTACGTCCTCATTTCCAGATTTCCTATGCTGAGAATCAGCGTATTGAAAGAAGGTTAAAAGTTCCCTTTCTGCGGGCAACTTCTTTGGACTCCCGTCCCCGTTTTCCGTTTCCCTCCCAGCGGTCACAGCCATGAGCTTGTAAAGCAGCGGGAGTATTCTTTCCCACAAGGTCAGCATTCTTACCTGCGCTTCCACTTCCCTGTACAGTTCCCCCATCGATTCATACTCCGTAAACCTTTTCTCCAAAGTTAGCATGGCGTGCGCAATAAAGGCCATCGTGCAGTCCGCTATCTGCCCGTTCAGGTTCCTGCCTTGGTAACTTCCGAGTTCCAGATACTGCTTGCAGTCTTTCCACACGACCTCTATGTTCCACCGGATCCCGTAAATGTCGAACGCACGCTTGAAAGTGAGCTTCGTGTCTGTTGTCAGCAACAGCGTCCAGCGGCCTTGTCTTTCATAGTGAATAAAGAAGAGCTTCACGGGGATTCCGCCCCATTTGGCGTTTGCGGTTATATAGGAGGACTTCAATGCACGGCAGTAATGTCGCGAACAATGTCCTTTCAACGCTTTTATCTGCGGTAGTTTCATCAGTTTCCCACCCACCTCGTATTGGGTGGAGTTCATCTTGCACAATCCGATGACATGTACTTCCCCGTGCCATAGCTTCATGACCCAGGCCAACAGTTTTGAGTTCGTGAACCAGCTGTCCATCAACACGTATTTGAAAGGGAGTTTCATTCGCCTGGCCAACTTCAGCATTTCAAACACCTTGTTCATCTTTCCCATGTCCAGTTCCCTTTTCCTTTTCCAGTCCGCCGAACCGACCTTGCGTTTGGGTCGGTATTGCCTGCGCCATTCTTTCGGGGAAAGTCCTCCACGCTTCCCTTTACCCAGTTCCCGGTGCAGGGAAAAGTCCACCATGACGGAGGAGACACCGTCAAAATAAAGCATTCCAAGCAACTTGCAACCTAGACGGACACGGTTCTCCACATGGTCGAAAACCTTGCTCACACCCTCTATGAATTTACCGGTCTTGGCCAAAAGGGTGTCATCGAATACCAGGCAGGCGGGTGCGGAAGAATGTGTGGGCGTATGCATACTTTCATTAAGGCATATCTTGCGGAATGCAAGGAAACAAGCGTGGAGCAGACGGCGCCAGTCCATGCCGGAACGGTTCAGCAGGCGGTAAAGGCTGTCTTTCCCGCGGCAGGCAAGCAGCCCCCAATAGCCGCACTGGGAAGCTGAACGTACACTTCCACCGCAAAAACGAATGACCAGCAGACATAAAAGGAGGGCTTTGACGGGAACGCCCTGGCATTTTTCCATGCCGCAGTCATAAAGGATGCGCCCCAGGTCGAAACGACGGTACAGGCGGTACAAAATGCTGCACAGACGACTTTTTTCATCGCACAATGTGGATATCTCAGATATTTTTCCTATTTTTGCTTCCATAACAAGTGAATGTTTATCTATTGTAAATCTGTTTGTTGGCACTACAAATTTACGAAAAATAAACTTCACTTGTTCTCTTTTACAGACCTTTATTCAAGGTGCGAAACTTTAGT
>CALUIQ010000096.1 GCA_944320735.1 uncultured Bacteroides sp.
ACGCAACATAAAAACTACGAGACGGAATACCTGCGGGTAACGGGAAGATTAGAGTAACGTTACAAAAATTTTTCCTACTTTTGCAAATGGGAATTTAGCGGCCGGAGGCCGCAATTGACAATTAACAATGGACAATTGACAATGATTTGCTAATCAATATCCGATTCATTGTATTTACTAATTGTTAATTGTCAATTATCAATTGTCAATTGTCAATTGTCAATTGTCAATTGTGCGCTCCGCGCACATAAATTATCATTTATAATATGGAAACAGAAAAGATGAAAGCCCGGGCGGGGCTATTGTATGACGCCAATTATGATGCGGAACTGCTGGCCGAGCGTACCGCCTGCGCCGACCGCTTGTACGAACTGAACCTGTTGCGTCCCTCGCAAGAGGAGGAACGGAAGGAATTATTGCGAGGCTTGTTGGGCAAAACGAAAGAACATTTTAGTATCATCTCACCCTTTCATTGCGATTATGGCTATAATATAGAGGTAGGTGAGAATTTCTTTATGAACTTTGGTTGTGTCATCTTGGACGAGGCTTCGGTCAGGTTTGGCGACAACGTGTTCATCGCGCCCCATTGTGGGTTCTATACCGCCGGACATCCGCTGGACGTGGAGCAACGTAACCGAGGTCTGGAGTATGCCCGCCCCATCACGGTAGGAGACAATGTATGGATAGGCGCCCAAGTGTGTGTGCTGCCCGGAGTCACCATCGGCGAGGGAAGCGTAATCGGGGCCGGCAGTGTCGTGACCAAAGACATTCCTCCCTATGTGCTGGCCGCCGGCAATCCGTGCCGTGTCATCCGGAAGATTACGGAGGAAGATAAGAAGAAGTATTGGAAGTGAACGGGTGTCCGCTTCCGAACAGGCGGATTGTCCGATATCGAACACTTACCCCCGTCAGAAATACTTGTGGCACGTTGGCACGCTCTTTGCCCGTAGCTTGGTGGATAAACCAAGAAAATACGGAAATGATAAAGAAAAATATTTTGTTGACTTGCTGCCTGGCCATTCAGATGGGGGTGTCGGCCCAAACGGATACCTTAAGTTATAATCGGGACATTACCTTGTCCGAAGCCATAGCCTTGGCCCGCATTCAGTCGGTAGATGCAGCCGTGGCTTTGAATGAGCTGAAAACGGCCTATTGGGAATATCGGACGTTCCGTGCCAACTTGTTGCCCGAAGTGAACTTGACGGGAACCTTGCCCACCTATAATAAATCATATAGTTCGTATCAGAATTCTGATGGTTCGTATACCTTTGTACGCAACAATACGTTAGGGCTTTCGGGTGAGCTGTCCATCGACCAAAACATTTGGTTTACGGGCGGTAAGTTGTCATTGACCTCTTCATTGGATTATGTGCGCCAATTGGGCAAGGGCGGTATGCGCCACTTTATGTCTGTACCCATCGGATTGGAGTTGACGCAACCCATTTTTGGCGTAAATGACTTGAAATGGAACCGGCGCATCGAACCGGTACGTTACGCCGAAGCCAAGGCCGCATTCATCACCGCTACCGAGGAGGTCACTATGACCACCATCACCTACTTCTTCAATCTTTTATTATCTAAAGAAAATCTGGCTACGGCACGCCAAAACAAGGAGAATGCCGACCGTTTGTACGAGGTGGCCAAGGCGAAACGCAAGATGGGACAGATTTCGGAAAACGACCTTCTGCAATTGAAATTGAATGTCTTGCAGGGCGAGGCCGACGTGACGGAAGCCGAAAGCAACCTGAATGCCAATATGTTTCAGTTGCGCTCGTTCTTAGGCGTGTCCGAGCAGGATAATCTGAATCCTATTCTGCCGGAATCAGTGCCCGATATCCGGATGAATTACCAAGCGGTACTGAGCAAGGCATTGGAACGTAACTCATTCGCGCAAAACATCCGGCGCAGGCAGTTGGAAGCCGATTACCAAGTGGCGACGGCGAAAGGCAATTTGCGCAGCATCAATCTGTTTGCCAGCATCGGATATACAGGCCAGGACAGTCATTTCAAGTCTTCTTATAAGAACTTATTGGACAACCAGATTGTTGAGGTCGGGGTTACGATACCAATCTTGGATTGGGGAAAACGCCGGGGACAGGTAAAGGTAGCGCAAAGCAACCGGGAAGTGGTGCGCTCTCAAATCCGTCAGGAGCAAATGAATTTCAACCAAGACATCTTCCTGTTGGTTGAAAACTTCAATAACCAGGCCCAACAACTGAACATAGCCGAAGAAGCCGACCGCATAGCCGAAAAGCGCTATCGTACCAGCGTGGAAACTTTTATGATTGGCAAAATCAGCACGCTCGACTTGAACGATGCCCAAAACTCCAAAGACGAAGCCCGACAAAAACACATTTCCGAACTCTATTATTATTGGTACTATTTCTACCAACTGCGTAGCCTTACCCTATGGGACTTCGTGAACAACACAGAACTGGAAGCCGATTTTGAGGCGGTAGTAAAGAGTTAAGGGAATTTATTTTAGGCGCGGATAACGCGGATTTCACGGATTTTTAAAAGGACTTCGCCCAAATCCATCTCATCCCCCCTTGTCATTCTGAGCGCAGCGAAGAATCTCTCAGTGCGTGCGGGAGATGCTTCACTCCGTTCAGCATGACAAAAGAAAAAGTCTGCGTTCATCTGCGTATTCTGCGTCGTCTGCGTTCCCTGTGACAGATAAATTATCATTTAATTCTGTATTACTTAATTACTTAAATGAAATAATCAGTCTCATCTGTGTCTGTGTGCTATAAGATAATTTTGATTAGTTACTTAAATTTAATCCGTGAAATCCGCGTAATCCGTGCCTAAATACGCTATTTACTTCTTGTCTATATCCTTCAACAGTTCGTCTACGGCCGCTTTGAGTTGTGTGTCCTCGCCCGTAATGACAGTTTCGGGAGCATTCAGCACGTAGATGTCCGGTTCCAATTGAGTATTTTCCAAGTAACTGCCATCGGGTAATTGATAGCCGACAACAGGAATGCCGAACACCAACGAGGGGTCTTGCAAGGTGACCCAATTGACACTGGTCATAGTACCGGGAACGGGAGCACCGACCAACTTGCCGATACCCCGTTGCTTGTACACCCAAGGAGTTCCGTGTGCGTTGGAGTAGTTGGCCTCACATTGCAACATAATGGAAGGTTTGTTCCAACGACGGCTGGGCATATCGCAGGCAGCACGTCCGCGGATGACTTGCGTCAGGTACTTCTGGCCGCTGAAGAGAACTTCGACATCTTCGTGCAGGCGACCTCCACCGTTGAAGCGGGTATCTATCACGATGCCTTCGCAATCATTGTATTTGCCCAAAACATCGGAATAAACGGTGCGGAAACTGCCATCATCCATCGAAGCGATATGCACGTAGCCCAAACGTCCACCGGACCACCGCTGCACGTCGGCCGCACGTTGCTTGACCCAACGCTTGTAGAGCAGGTTGTCCAATGTCCCTTTGCTGATAGGTTTCACCACTTCGTCCCAACGTTTTCCGTCAGCGGGATTGTAGAAAGAAACGAGCGTTTTCTTTCCGGCTTTCCCGTTGAGCAAGGAAGTATAATCCGTGTCAGCAGTCAGTTTCACTCCATCTATTTGTTCAATGAGCGTGCCCGGTGTCACTTGTGAAGTCTTCCGGTCGAAAGGTCCTTTCTCCACGACTTCAGCCACACGGAGCGCATCGCCTTTATAGTTCCAATCGAAAAGCAGACCAAGGCTGGCTGTCGGTTCATTGCTTCCGCTTCCGTAGTATCGCCCGCCGGTATGAGACACATTCAGTTCGCCTAACCATTCGCTCAACAATTCGGCAAAGTCTTGGTTGTTGCCAATGTGTGGCAGGAACTTACGGTAAGCGGCGGTCAGCCCTTCCCAATCTACCCCGTGCATACCTGTCTCGTAGAACCGCTTTTTCTCTTCCTTGTACACATAGTCGAACATAAAACGGCGTTCGGCGTCGCGGTCAATCTTCAGTCGGGCCTGATAGCTGATGTTGGTCAGTCCCCCTGAAGGCAGCGTCATCTTTTTCAGACTGCTTCCCAAAAGGAAAAGGGTCTTTTCGTCTTTGTCCAAAGCGATGTTACCCCCGCCTGCGCCTTTGTGCAACAGTTTGGTGTCGCGTTTGCGCAAATCCATTTTCCAAAGGTCGTATCCTTTCTCGAAAGCGGAAAGGTAGTAGAGGGTTTCCCCGTCCTTGGGGATGATGGCGGAACCGATGTTGGAAGAGTTCGGAGTCAAGCGCACGATGCGCTCCTCAATGCCTTCCGGTTCCACAACGATATCCTTCGATTCCTCTTCATCTTTCGCATCTTTTTCTTTATCCTTGTCTGCTTTGTCTTTCTTCTTGTCCTTCTTTTCTTTGTCTTCCTTTTCCTTGGCGGCTTTCTTCTGCTCCTTTTCCAGTTCTTTCAGCAATTCGTAGTCCTCTTTGCTCAGGCGGAATTTGTCGTAAGCATCCTGGTTGACGAAAGCCAGCATAAGGTCATCTTGCGATCCCCACGAAGCGTGGTTGCGCATACCGTAGCGTTCGGTCATAAAGAGGATGGCGTTTCCGCCCATCACCCACTTGGGTGAACTGCTTGAATAGCCGCTGTTGGTAATGTTTACCAGTTGTCCTTTGCCGTCGGCACTGACAAGGGCAATGTCCGCATAAGGGTCGTGATGGTGGGCAATGAATTCCAGCGTGAACCATTTGCCGTCCGGTGACCATTCATAGTCAAATCCGCCGCTCAGGCTGTACCAAGTGGAACCGTCCGTAATCTGACGCACTTTCTTGCTCTTCAGGTTGACAACTTTCAGCCGGGTACGGTCTTCGATGAAGGCCACTTCTTTGCCATCGGGCGAAAACTTAGGCTGGGTCCGTTCTATGCTTTTCGAAGGCAACAGCGGTTCTTCTTCTATCAGGGTGGCGTTGGGGAAATTCAGGTCGTCTTCACGCACTATTTTGGCCGTGTACAGTTCCCAATTACCGTTACGCAGGCTGGCATAAACCAGGGTACGATTGTCAGCCCCAAAGGAAAGTCCGGCTTCGACTTCGGGAGTATGGGTGATTTGCTTGGTAGTGCCGTATTCCACGGAAGTGACAAAAACTTCACCCCGGATGATGAAGGCCACTTGCTTTCCATCGGGCGATACGACCGCGTTGCGGGCACCGTAAGAGTAAATGTTCTGCGGAAGTTCTTCATCGTCGCGTGTCAGTGAGATGTTCACTTTGCGGGGTTTGCCTTGGGCAGATTGGGTGTAGATTTCGCCATCATAGGTGTAACACAGTGTACTACCGTCAGTGGATGCCGAGAGGAAACGAACCGGATGGGTCTTGAAAGACGTCAACGCGCGCACTTCCTGCGGACGGTCTACGGGGAAAGCGTAAACGTTGAACGACCCTCCCTCACGTTCGCTTAAGAAATAGCAAGTGCCCGCGCCTTCTCCGGCTACCCAGACGGGATTACGGTCTTCACCGGCACGATTGGTCAAGTTGGTGTGACGGCGGGTAGCTGTGTCGTACATCCAGATGTCGCGTGTGACAGACGATGTGTGATGCTTGCGCCATTCGTCTTCAAAGCCTTTGCGGTCTTGATACAAGAAACGGTTGCCCGAGTTGTCAAAGCTGATCCATTCGGCAGGTGTGGCCAACACTTGTTCCGTGCGTCCGCCCTGTACGGGTACGCTGTAAAGTTCGCTCATAGCCGATGTTGGGAATAGGGCGCTTTGAGCCGGGTCTTGTAGGCAAGCCGTGAAAAGCACGTGGTTCCCGTCCGGAGTGAAAGCGGTGGGAGTCTCTTGGGCTGAATTTTGCGTCAAACGACGTGCAGGACCTCCCTCGGCCGACATAAGAAATACATCGGAGCTTCCATAACGGTCGCTGGAAAAAGCAATCCACCGGCCATCCGGCGACCACGCGGGAGCCGCTTCGTAAGAGGGCTGTGTGGTGAGCCGTGTTGCCTTACCGCCTGTAGCGGCTACTTTGTAGATGTCGCCTTTATAACAGAAGGCGATTTCGGTTCCGTCTGGTGAGATGCGCGCGTCGCGCAACCACAACGGGGTGATTGCTGCCGCACCGAGTGTCATACTTCCCAATGCCAGACTTGCTAATAGTTTTTTCATCATTTCGGTTGTTTCAGTTGCTAATAATAGATTTTCGGCACAAATATAATTCTTTTCCCACAACAAAATAAGACAAATGTGTAGAAATGACATCTTCACAGCAAGGATGTGACGCTTTCACAGTACGAGAGTGACACCTTCACAGTACGAGAGTGACACCTTCACAGTACGGATGTGACACCTTCACAGTACGGGTGTGACATCTTGTTACAGTACGAGAGTGTAGCACGATGAAACGTACACACTGGATTTTGACGGATATTCATAAACTAAATCTGGACGCTTACTTACAGAATATCCCAAAAGAAATAGTACCTTTACGGCGTTTTTCATTAAAATCCGATATAAGAATAGGAATAAATTAGAAATAAGCTACTTATGAGATTTTCTCATAGGAGAAGGTAATGACTTGGCAACGGTCGCAAATTCTGCGAAATGCGGTGTATTTCTGTCAATACAACTCTGTGCAAAGGTACAAAAATAAAATTAATGAGAATGAGGAAACACAAATATAATTTTATGTACCGATGTCAGACAGGATTGAACCGATATTTTCATCAAATGAAAGCAGATTGGTTATTTGGTTTTGTGCCTCTGGATAATCCCGGTTTATACGTGCTAATGTGATGTTCTTTCTTTGAGCTGCCAACCGCTCAAAAGGAAAACGGATGATGGTCGGAGTGTTATAGCCTACGCCGAGTTCCAGCAAGAGTGTGTTCTCATCGCAAGCCTTTTCCATATAGTCCTCATAGCGTTCATAGCTTGCGTACCATTGGTTATCCTGCACAAAATAACGGTCTTTCCGTACATGTACATCCATTTTTCCGCCACACACCGGGCAATGTGGAACAAGCCCGGATGGGATGCGGCAATCCGTTGTCTGCCGCACCATTTTCCTGACGAGATTTTCATTGTAGTACAGCTTCTCATGGCATCCATCAGCACATTGAAGGTAAGCATAATCACCTTGCACGGCAAAAATGCGTTCCTTGTCAAAGCCGGACTTTTCAAACTGCCCGTCCACATTGGTGGTTATTACAAAACGGAGTTATCCACTTTAGTCTTGCATAATTGAGATGTTCTTCGTATCTTTGTAGCATAAAAGATAAGAGATATGAACTACTTCGAGTTTACAAAGAAATTTCCAGACGAGAATAGCGCAATAGATTTCATCGTTTCCACTAAGTACAAAGATGGATATGTATGTCCCAAATGTGGCTGCATCCACAAAGGCATATATCATCAAAAGTACAATCACCGTTTCCTGTATTGTAATAACTGCAAATCGGAGTTTTCAGCATTGAAAGGAACGATATTCGAGAACACACATCTTGACTTGCGTATGTGGTTATATGCGATGAATCTTGTTATCATAGCTCGCAAAGGAATATCAGCTTTGCAATTAAAAAGGGAGTTGGGAATGGGGTCTTATCAGTCCGCATGGCGTATGTTGCATCAAATCCGAAAAGCTATGGAGAAAGAGGAATATAAAGAAACCTTTGAAGCCATAGTGGAGATTGATGAAACTTATGTGGGTGGGAAACCTCGTAAGGACAACAATCATTCGGACGACAACAAAGACAATAACAATGAGAATAAGCCGAAAAGAGGTCGCGGTACTTCAAAGACACCTGTAATCGGAGTGAAAGAACGCAATACGGGAAAAGTACATGCCGTTGTTGCTAATTACAACGAAGAAGGGAAGCAATTAAGCGGTAAGCAACTTTTCAATGTACTGAAAAAGGTATGCAAGAAAAACACTACCGTTATGACCGACCAATTTTCAGGCTATAATATCCTCGACAAAGAAAATGATTGTAACTTTGTACGGTTGAAAATAGACCACACCGTCGCATACTCTCTCGGAGACGGAATCCACACCAACGGGATAGAAAGTTTCTGGGCTGTATTGAAACGTGGCGTGTATGGCGTGTTTCACAACGTATCGGTTAAGTACATGCAGAAGTACGTGAACGAGTTCTGTTATCGTCTTAACCACAGAGATAATAACGAAGCGTTTGCCTCACTTGTAAAATTCGCAGTAGCATAAACATACTATTATGATTAACAATAATTTACAAACGGGGGGTAAAATCTCCCTTATAGAATCATTGGGATTTAAGATTTGTGGAAATTCTAATACTACATTTGTCAAATACTATACAGACGGGAGTAGTATACTTGTTGATTTTAATAATGAGACTATTACATACTCAAATAACATCCGTATGGATAGGCACACAATATGTAATTTCTCAAAAGAAGAAAATTTTGTTGTATTAGAGTGCGTAAATCAATTATTGGAATTAGGATATAGAGGGGATAACTTATATCTTGAAAAAGATTTTGGAGATGCAAAAGACTACATAGACATTGCCATTTACGACAAAGATAATATATCTAAAATATACTCCATAATAGAATGCAAAATATGGGGAGACGCTTTTAATAAAGCGATATATAAAGCTCAAAAAGAGGGAAGACAAATTCTGCGATATGCGGTACAAGACAGACACTGTTCATACATTATTTTGTACACATCACGGTTGGCAGATAATTGTCAAGTAGAGAGAATAGAAAAAAGTATAGACTTGACACTCTATTCTATTGATAACAGGGAGGAACTGTTTAATATATGGGATAAGACGTTTTATGATTTGGGTTTTTTCAAACAAAGTCCATATAAACTAATAGAAAAGTCAATAAAGAAAAAAGACTTGATGCCTATATCGGTTAATGATATTGGGAACATATCTTCTAATAAAAGCATATACCATGAATTTAAAGAGATTCTTAGGAGGCATAGTGTTTCTGATAGGGATAACGCATATAACAAAATATTCAATCTCTTTTTATGCAAAATAGTGGATGAAGATGAAAAATTGCCAGATGAAGATATGGACTTTCAGTGGAGACCCGAAGAAGATGCAGATACTGTGCTGTTACGGTTGAGTGATTTATATAAGAAAGGAATGAAGTCAAAACTAAATCTTACAATTACAGACTATACTGAAAAAGATTTGGAGAAAGCTATACAACGAGAAATGCCTGATGAATTGAAAAGAATATTTGTAGAATTGAGGTTGTATAAGAATAATGAATTTGCATTTAAAGAAGTTTTTGACAAAAGGACTTTCTATGAAAACGCAGCCATAGTGAAAGAAGTTATAAGACTGCTCGAAAGGAAACAAATCAAATATTCAACAAAACAACAATTCTTGGGGGATTTTTTTGAGAAACTGCTAAATATGGGCGTAAAACAAGAATCCGGACAGTTCTTTACACCTATTCCGATAGCAGAGTTTATACTAAGGTCTTTGCCTATAAAGTCCATAATTGATGAAAAAATAAGGGATAAAGAGGAAAAATTCTTACCCTATATAATAGACTACAGTTGTGGAAGTGGTCACTTCCTTACTGAAGCTATGGAAAGGGTACAGCATTATATGGATCGTATAGACGAAAGTAAATTGTCTGTTAGTCAAAAGAATAACCTTCACAACTGGAATAATTTTGCTTGGGCAAAAGAGTTTATTTATGGCATAGAAGATGATTATCGACTTGCAAAAACAACAAAAGTCGCTTGCTTCTTGAATGGTGACGGAGAAGGGAATATAATATATGCTAATGGCTTAGATAGTTTCGACTCACCAAATTATTGGGGTATGCTACGTTGTGAATCAGACGAAAATAACAAATTTGATATAGTAGTGGCCAACCCTCCATATTCTGTATCTGATTTCAAAGAAAGGATAAAAAACGGGCGTCAATATTTTTCATTATTTGATAAGTGCGGGAAAGACGACATTGAAAGTTTATTTGTTGAGAGGACAGGGCAATTATTGAAAGATAACGGAGTCGCTGGAGTAATTCTTCCATCAACATTCCTAATTTCGCAAGATTATATTCATGTTAGAAAATATCTTTTACAAACATTTCGCATTAAGGCGATTTGTTTATTAGGAGGACAAACATTTTTCGCAACAGATAAAAGTACATGTGTGCTTTTTCTACAGAAAATATCACAGCAGGAAAAAAAGGATGTCATGTCATATATAAACACGTTCTTTATCGAATTTAAGGATTTTTCACATAAAGGGCAGAATATGGTGGCAAAATACATAAAATCAAGGTACGCCCTTGATATTCAAGAATACCGCTTAAAAATAGAAAGCGGAGATTTGAATGAATATGAAGAAAAGTGCAGTCTGTTTATATGGATGATAAATGATATGCTATATATACCCATAGTCAATTCTGGAGAGAAAGAGGAAGAATTATTATTCTTAGGATATAAACATACGGCAAAGAGAAAATATGAAGGAATACATCCATATCCGACCGGGAAAAAGAAAATTGAGACTTTGTTATTTGACGAAGGTACTGATGAAGAAGGTATAGCATGGTATATTCTAAACAGTTTTTACAATAGGCAAATCAACATCAAAGACAAATATAAAAGACATGTAAAATACGTTTACATAAATGACTGCATAGACATGGACAATAGTTCATATATGATTATAACAAAGAAATTCAAAATAATAGATTCCGATTTGAACACTATACCGCTTTCGAGTAAAGATATATGTTTGGAAGAAATATCATCAGGTAATAATGCACCTAAACAAGTTGATTTAAATAGAGACGGTAATGGAATACCATTCATTCGTGTTAAAGACTTGAATAATACAGATTCGCATTACAATATCATTCCGCAAGAATATATTTCCTTTGATAACTCCTCAAAATACCGTCTAAGGCTATTTAAGAAAGGGGCGATAGTATTCCCTAAAAGCGGACAATCTGTAAATACGAACAATATAGGAATATTAGGGCAAGATTCGTATGTTGTAAACCATTTGGCAGTAATCACTTGTAAAAATACAATAATACGTGATTATGTATTTTACCTTCTTAAATATTATCAGACATCAAATTTCAAATTAGATGACAATGCGGACTATCCTACATTAAGTTTACAGACTATCAAGAAATTCAAGATTCCTTATTCTTTTGATTCAGCAAAGAAAGTTTCTGATGAGATAAATACAATAGACAGGAATATGAATAAAAGGAGTGTAGAGGAGGCGGAAATAAATGTCTTAAATAAATATGTATATAGTAAAAAGTAGGGCATTTCGCCCTACTTTCCATACATTTTCGTATCTTTGTGATATAGATATTTGCAAGATTAAAGTGGATAATTCCGATGATTAATAATAATTTACAAATGGAGTTTGGTAGTTCGCGTCTTCTTATGATAGATAAAGTTGGACGAGAATATCTGACAAGCAACATCGAAAACGGGGAATTTAGTTATCAAAAAATTTGTGAAG
>CALUIQ010000097.1 GCA_944320735.1 uncultured Bacteroides sp.
TGCAATTTCTGGCTCAATTCTTCCGAAGAATCCTCAAAACGCAAGTCTGATGACAGGAACGTGTACATCAGCCCCGTTTCTACCGAAAAACCTTTGCCTAACTCTTTCCGCACCGAGAAGCCTACGCTGACAGGCTGGTGATGGTCTACCGACACCACCGTACGTGTCCGATTCATCAGATAAGGTTTGCCTTCTCTGAAGGCCAAGGACTGCCCTTCGGGAATGGAAATAACGCCATCGGTCATTGCACTCAAGTTGATATTCGCCGTAGGAACCGTATTCAACAATACACCTGTAATGGCATCGCTCATTAGTGAAGCCGAAGAACCATTACCATTGGTAGCTGTGCCATGTCCTCCTACGGCCAAAGCCAACGACCATCCCTTCCGGTTCCGCTTGTCAATGGGATGTTCAGGCAAGACAGCAGGAGTATCCAACGACGTTTTACGACGGGGACGAGGCTGGGACTTTACATCGGCTTTTTGACTACCTTCAGACGAAGAAAAGGTGGAAACCTTAACGGAATCATCCAATTGCGGTACGGAACGGGACAATACGGGACGCGACTTCGTCACCGTCGCCGTTGCCGCCATCGCAGTAGTAGCCAAACGTTTCTCGCCTTCGTAGCTTCTTGCTTGTAACGGTTGTCCAACTAAAGGCACTGCTTCTTGAAGCGGAGTTTCCACTTCAGGCGTCTGAGCCAAACGTACCGCTTCTTCAGCCGTCGGACTGCCAAGCAGCCAAAAGCCCACAGCTGAAACGCCGACAAGGATTGCCGCCGCAGCCGCTACTGACCATCGGCGCAAAATCACCGTCCGGGTATGCTTCTGTTGAGAAGGGAGAAGCACCCGCTCTTTTTCCAACGCCTGCTCCAAACGCTGCCAACCATCAGAAGGCAACTCTTCGGAGTAGTCGTCCAAGCGTTCTTTTATTTTCTTCAGCCACAATTCTTCTTTCATACCGTTTCTACTTGTTTTATTCGTTTTGCTTGATCCACTCACGCACTTTGGCAGCCAAAACAGCTTTGGCACGCACCAACTGCGAAGCGGAGGATTTCTCGTTTATGCCCAACATTTGGGCTATCTCTTTATGGGATTTGTTCTCTAATACATAAAGGTTGAACACCGTGCGGTATCCGGCAGGCAACTCGCTGATAAACTTCAGCAACACTTGTTGGGGAATCCGTTCGGCTGTTTCAGGCTCCGGCTCATCATAACTCTCCAGCGGCAGCGTGTCCATAGAAGCCGATTGGTTTAAGACATCACTTCGACGTAAATATTGCAAGGCTATGTTCACCATCACCCGCTCCATCCACGCCCGAAGGGAACCTTCCCCGCGCCACGTGAACTTATCGAAAGAGGAATATAGCTTCAGGAATCCATCGTGAAGCAAGTCTTCAGCCTCCTCACGGCTACCTACATAACGCTGGCACAAGGCGAGCATACGCCCTGCATAACGTTCGTAGAGTTCACGGCGGGCTTTGTTGTCTCCCCGCCGGCATCCATCGGCCAGTTCCTGTTCTTCCATATTGTTCTTTCCCACACGTGTGTACATTGATAGAAATGCAATGGAAACAAAAATACTGCATCTGACAAAGAAAAAAAGCAGCTTTAAATTCTTTAACCATACGTCATGCAGTATTTTACCTTCATCTCCATTTTAAAGACAAAAAGATTCGATAACCAACAACATCAAAAAAATTACAGGGAAAAGATTATGAAAAAGTACAAAAATTATGTTGCAAGCCTATTAGCGGTATTTACCGTACTGACGACCCAATCATGTCTGGACGATGGGGACGATTGGGCAGACTCTTTTAAAGATACCCTCTTGGGGATGGGTACCGTACAAACACTGGACGAGAACGATTTCTACTTCTTGCTGGACGAAGGAAGTAAGCTATACCCCACCGACCGAAGCGAAATACACAATTACGAAGCCAAAGACGGACAACGTGCCTTTGTGTACTTTGATGAACTACCGGAAGAATTGCCGGGCTATGAATACAACGCCAAAGTACGCTTCATCCAAGACATTCTGACAAAAGACATCTACTATATGCCGGCCGAGAAAGCGGACAGCATCGGAGATGATCCTATCAACATCACGCAGTTGTGGACTACCCGAAAGGATTACCTGAACATAGAATGCCAATTCTACCACAACAATGACAACAACAAGAAGCATATGCTGAGCCTCGTGGTGAACGAAGCTGCCAAGGACGAAGCCGAAGACCCCGACTACGTAACCTTGGAGTTCCGCCACAATGCCCATCAAGACCCGGCCGTCTACCCCAGCCCTGCCATTGTATCCTACAAGTTGGACGCCATCGCGCCCCTGCTGGAAGGCAAGAAAGGGCTGCGCATCCGGGTACGGACCATATACGATGGGGTGAAATACTTGCCGGTTAATTTTGGCGGCAACAATGCCGAAGAGCCTTCCACCCCAACGGAAAGCACGCAGGCTTATTGAGTAATGGCAACCTTGATGACTCCATCCAATCTGTTTTCGAAGATGCGATAAGCTTCTTCTATCCGCGCCAAAGGAAAGCGATGAGTAATGAGCGGAGTCGTATCCAGCCGACCTTCGGCTATCAGACGAAGTATTTCGGCACAATCGCATCCGTCTACGCCACCCGTCTTGAAGGTGAGGTTCTCGCCATACATATCGGGCAAGGGCAACACCTGCGGACGGTCGTACATCGCCACAATGGTAACTACCGCATTGGGACGGGCACATTGCCAGGCCAACTGGAATGTATCAGCACCGCCGGCCACTTCCAACACCACGTCTGCTCCTCCGTGTTCGCTATGCCGACGAACAAAATCCACGCAATCTTCCGGTCGCGTAACCAAAACCTCCGGATAATGGGTACGGACAAAATCGGCACGTTCTTCTGACTTCTCACATACAATAATCCGTTTAGGCTGCTTCAGCCGCGCACAAAGCAAGGTGCAGACTCCCGTAGGTCCGGCACCGATAATGAGTACCGTATCCTCCGCACGAATCTCCGAAATGCGGGCAGCCCAAAAACCTGTGGCTAAAATATCACCTACAAAAAGGGCCTGTTCATCACTCACTCCGTCAGGAATGCGGTTCAGCCCTTGGTCGGCATAAGGCACACGCACGTACTCTGCCTGGCCGCCATCTATCCGGCAACCCAACGCCCAGCCTCCATCGGGCGAGATGCAATTGTTCACATAGCCGTGCCGACAAAAAAAGCAATGCCCGCAAAAGGTTTCTACATTGACCGTCACACGGTCGCCGGGCCTGACAGCAGTCACATCCGAGCCAACCTTTTCTACGATGCCTACCATCTCGTGCCCGACGGTAATGCCCGGTATGGCACGTGGCACACTGCCATGCTTGATGTGCAAGTCGCTGGTACAGATACTACCCAACGTAACGCGCACCAATGCGTCCGTAGATTCCTTCAACAACGGTATCGGTTTCTCCCGAAGTTCGAACTTCCCTTGCTCAACGTATGTATATGCTAACATATTGATAGTATAATAAATGTTTTTTTCGTTGGCTAAGATAACGCTTTTTTCGGAGAATGGCACCTAACGAAAAAGGATAAAATGTAACTTTGCGCAAAATTTTACGGGATAAGTAACGAATCACGATAAATGGGAATTTAGCGAGCTTTATAGGAGTTAAGAAGTTAAGGAGTTATCACTCCGCTTCGCTCCGTTAGGAGTTAAGCCAATACCTTTCTGTGTATGTGATAAGCCAACTATCGGCTTAACTACTTAACTACTTAACTCCTTAACTCCTCAAAGACAAATTATCATTTAGCATTTGCTTACGTCCAAAGAACGAGATATTAGTAAAAACAAATAACGGACTTAGAATTAGAAAGATTATGAATACAAAAGAAATTCCTGTCCTGCTGCTCACAGGATATTTGGGCAGCGGGAAAACGACACTTGTCAACCGCATCCTCAGCAATCGCCGAGGCATTCGGTTTGCCGTCATTGTAAACGACATCGGCGAGGTAAACATTGATGCCGACCTGATACAAAAAGGAGGAGTAGTAGGTACAAAAGACGACAGTTTAGTAGCACTGCAAAACGGATGCATCTGTTGTACCCTGCGCACAGACCTGATAGAGCAGATTTTTGACTTGATGAAAGCCGGACGTTTTGACTACATCGTGATAGAGGCAAGCGGCATCTGCGAACCGGAACCTATCGCCCAGACCATCTGCTCCATTCCCCGACTGGGAGGCGCTTATACCAAGTATGGCAAATGCGATTTGGACTGCATAGTGACCGTTGTGGACGCCTTACGCCTTCAAAGCGAATTTGCCTGCGGTGACCAACTGACCCGACCGCACGACGAGGAAGACATTGAGAACCTCATCATTCAGCAAATAGAATTCTGCAACATTATCCTCCTGAACAAAGCTTCGGAAGTAAAGCCGGAGGAACTGAAACGCATCAAGCAAATCGTGCGCACTTTGCAACCTTCGGCAGAGATTATCGAATGCGACTATGCCGACGTTGACTTGGACAAATTGCTCCACACCCATTCATTCAATTTTGAACGGGCTGCCACTTCCGCCGGTTGGATACGGGGCATCGAGCGACAAATGACCGAAGAGGAAGAGCGGGAAGCCAAACATCCGGGACATCACCACCATCATATGCAGGAACACGACGAAGAGGAGCATGAAGGACACGACGAACACGAGCATCACCACCATCACCACGAAGGAGGCGAAGTGGAGGAATACGGCATCGGTACTTTTGTCTATTACCGACGACCGGCATTCGACATCCACAAGTTCGACCAATTTGTGGCGACCCGCTGGCCCAAGAATGTCATTCGTGCCAAAGGCGTATGCTACTTCAGCCATAACCGCGACATGTCTTACCTCTTCGAGCAAGCGGGAACTCAGAAACAGTTGCGGGAGGCTGGGCAATGGTATGCCACTGCACCCGAAGAAGACTTGATAGAACTAATGAAGCAAGAGCCTGAACTGATGCGCGACTGGGACGAACATTATGGTGACCGCATGGAGAAAATCGTATTCATAGGCCAGCACCTGGACCGCGAACAACTGACACGCGACCTGGATGCCTGCCTGGAATGACCCACAAATAAGGCGCGGATTACTCGGAAATGTCTACGACTGTTACGCTTCGTAGGTTCCGTATAATCCGCGCCTTCATTTTTCGTTTATCAAGCGACGATTCTTAGCCGTTCATACTCAACAAGAACTCGTCGTTGTCTTTGGTCTTTTCCAACTTGTCTTTGACAAAATCCATAGCCTCGATAGGATTCATGTCCGCCAAATACTTCCGCAGTATCCACATACGATCCAACGTGGTCTTGTCCTGCAGCAGGTCATCACGACGCGTACTGGAAGCCACAATATTGACAGCAGGGAAGATGCGCTTGTTAGACAGGTTACGGTCGAGTTGCAATTCCATATTACCCGTTCCCTTGAATTCCTCGAAGATGACTTCATCCATCTTGGAGCCGGTATCAATCAGGGCCGTAGCCAAGATTGTCAGCGAACCTCCGCCTTCGATGTTGCGCGCCGCTCCAAAGAAGCGTTTGGGCTTATGCAAGGCGTTGGCGTCCACACCGCCGGAAAGTACCTTGCCCGAAGCGGGCGACACCGTGTTATACGCACGTGCCAGACGGGTAATAGAGTCAAGGAAGATAACCACATCATGTCCGCACTCTACCATACGCTTCGCCTTCTCGAGCACGATGCCGGCTATCTTTACGTGGCGTTCAGCGGGTTCGTCGAAAGTGGAAGCAATGACTTCCGCATTGACGGTGCGCGCCATATCGGTCACTTCCTCCGGACGCTCGTCGATGAGCAACATAATCATATACACCTCCGGATGATTGGCGGCAATGGCGTTGGCAATGTCTTTCATCAAGATCGTCTTACCCGTCTTGGGTTGGGCCACAATCAGCGCACGCTGTCCTTTTCCGATGGGAGCGAACAAATCGACCACACGAGCCGAAAGCGAGTCGCTATAACCGCCTTTGCACAACTTGAACTTCTCGTCCGGGAAGAGTGGAGTGAGATGCTCAAAAGAAACACGGTCGCGGATGAAAGCCGGGTCTCGTCCATTAATCTTCGAGACCTTCACCAGCGGGAAGTACTTCTCACCTTCCTTGGGCGGACGAATGACACCATCTACCACGTCACCTGTCTTCAAACCGAAGAGCTTGATTTGCGATTGTGATACATAAATGTCATCGGGGGAAGAAAGATAGTTGTAGTCTGACGAGCGAAGGAATCCGTAGCCATCCTGCATGATTTCCAACACGCCGGTACCGGAAAGGATATCGTCAAAATCATAAGCCTTCTCGCGTTCGGGAGTCTTACGTTCAAGCAAGCCTGCGGGAGTATGATTCTCCGCTGCATTATTATTGGGTTGGGAAGGACGTTGCTGAGCAACGGGACGCTGGCCGTTGTTGGCGTTGGCATTGGCTGCATTGTCCCGACGGATGCGCGGGCGAGGCTGCTGAGCGGGTTGTTTGGGTTGGGAAGCCTGCACGGGTGTTTCCACACGTGTCGCTTCAAATTTACCAATCAGTTCGGAAGGAAGCTCCATCTTGTCAGCAGGCAAGTCTTCAATAGGAATGAAATCATCTGCTTGTCCGACTTTCTGTCCTCCGTTTTCATTTTCGACCTTTGCGGACGTTGCATTCTCGGCTTGTGCCGCGGTTTCTGTTTTCTCAGCCGGACGGACGTTTTCTTCAGTTCCTTCTTCGGACGCCTTCGCATTCGAGAAGTCAATGGAGAGCGATTGTGTTTCTTCTACCTTTACCTTACGGGGACGTCCGGGTTTGCGCTTGGGTGCTGTCTTTTCTTTCTCTACCATTGCCTCGCCCCCATCAGACTTCACTTCAGCCGACACGCTTTCTTTCGGTTTGTCTTTGGCAGCGTTATTCTTCTCCACAGCCGGAGCTTTTTCAGCGTCATCCTTTTTAGAAGCCGCCTTCGAACGTTTTTGGCGTTCAGACTTACGTTCCTCTTTCAGCTTGTCAGCAGCCACTTTTTTGGTGGCGCCTGCAATGGCTTGCTCGTCCAATATCTTATATACAAGTTCCTCTTTCTTGTAAGAATCGGCTTTTTTGATGCCCAATTCTTCCGCAATGCTTTGCAATTCCGACAAGCTTTTGTCGTTCAATTGAATAATGTTATACATAAAAATTTGTGTATGATTTTATATCTGTTTTGAAAAGCAGACTGGCTCTATACGGCCTTCGCCGATACCTATGTAGCGCATCTGCCTTACGCGAAAATTACATTTTTGTTATTGGGATATTTGGTATTGAAGTGTTTCAATGCCGCAAAGGTAGCAATAATTTTCTATTTGCTAAATATTTCGGCCGTTTTTTGAAGAGAAACCTGTATCTTTGCTCGTTCTCCGACTGGAAACAAGGTGATAAATGGGAATTTATGCGCGCGTTGCGCGCAATGTTCAATGGTTAATGATTAATGGTTAATACGTGTTTGAAGAACTTATGTGCAGCCTATTAATCATTAATCACCAAACATTAATCATTGCGGCCTCCGGCCGCTAAATTATCATTTAGCAAACAACAAAGACTCAAAAACTAAAATGTTATGACTATAAAAGAAATTCATCTGATTACCTTTTCGCCTACTCATACTTCCAGGCAAGTAGGCGAAGCCATCGTGCGCGGTCTGGACATCAAAGAAGTAAACGTCATCGACTTGACCCGCCCCTGCGACATCCAGCAAGAGTTGCCAGCGGACGCCTTGGCTGTCATTACCGTGCCTGTGTATGGTGGGCATATAGCCCCACTGGCCTTGAAAAGGATGCAAGACATCCGCGCCAACCATACGCCCGCCGTTATCGGAGTGGTCTACGGCAACCGGGCTTACGAACACGCCTTGCAGGAACTCGACAGTTTCGTCAGTGCTTTAGGATTCCAAGTCATTGCCGGCGGGACTTTCATCGGCGAGCATTCCTACAGCACCTCCCAATACCCTATTGCAGCGGGACGTCCCGATGAGGACGATTTAGCATACGCCGAACTGTTTGGCCGGAAAGTCCGCACGAAGATAGAAAACGCCACTGACCGCGAGCACCTCTATGGAGTGGACGTCAAACGCATCCAACGTCCACACCAACCGTTCTTTGCCTTGTTGCGTTTCCTGCGCCGGGTTATGAAGTTCCGCAAGAGTGGAGGCGTCATCCCCCGCACGCCACAAACGGACGCCGATTTGTGTACCCATTGCGGTGCCTGTGTGAAACATTGCCCGACCGAAGCCATCGCCTTGGGAGACGAATGCCACACGAATGCCGACTTGTGCATCCGTTGCTGTGCCTGTGTCAAAGGCTGTCCCCAAAAGGCGCGAACGTTCGACACGCCTTTCTCGGCCATGCTAAGCGAGTGTTTCCAACGGCCTAAGGAAAACCGGATTATTCTTTAATCCATTCGACAAGGGTCACCCGGCGGGTCTTTCCGTCTACCCGATAGCGATTATCTGTCCGTTCGCCCACCAACCAGACAATGTCGTCGCCGCAGCACAACACCCACTGCCGGCGTTTCTGCAGGAGTGAATATTTGCGGTCGGTCAGGTAATCGCCTATTGTCTTTTTTCCTGTCATACCAAAGGGAACAAAAACATCGCCCGGCTGCCAAAGCCGCAAATGCAGTTCACCACGCAGTTTGTCCATATCAAAACAAGCCTTATGCTTCTCACGCGGAATGACGAAACCTTCGTCGTAAGGGCATTCGGTTATCTCCAACTTAGGGGGCGTCCGCTCCGCTTCCTCTTTCCGTTGGACAAGCAGCCTGTCCCTGTCCTTTACCACCCACCAGCCTTCAGCCTCGAACACCCTACCCGGTTGCCCCGTACAAGCACGAAAGATGTCTGCCACTTGCGCTTGATTAAAGCCCAACGGATGAAGCACCTCAAAGAGCACCGTCTGCGGTGAAGTCTCCTTCAGCAGAGCCGCAATCGCTATCCCATCCCCTGTCCGTACACGCCGGCAAGCGGCATCTATACCTTTATTATATATAGCGGCAGCATCGTCCAGATGGTCCATCGTACTGAGCAGGCTGCGACGTGCCGAGGGGTTAATTTCCTCCATCAAGGGCAACAGGCGGAGGCGTATCTTGTTGCGCGTGTATTCGTCCTGCAGGTTCGTACTGTCAGTTACGTAGGTTTGCCCTTTCTCCTTCAAGTAACGCAGGATGTCCGTCCGGCTCAGGCAGAGAAGCGGGCGAACTATATGACCGTTATGCGGACGTATGCCTCGCAGGCCGTTGATGCCCGTGCCACGTAGCAGGTTCAGCAGGAAAGTCTCTATATTGTCATCCATATGATGAGCCACGGCGATGGCCTGCGCACCCGTTTCTTGACGGAGTTGTTCAAACCACGTGTAACGCAACTCACGCGCCGCCATCTCTATGGACAGCCGATGGGCGGCAGCATACTGTTTCGTGTCGAAATGAGTCACGTGCAGAGGCACCTGCCGTTCCTTGCACAACCGACGTACAAACGCCTCGTCTCGGTCCGATTCCTCCCCGCGCAAGTGGAAGTTGCAATGGGCTGCCTCGCACCCGTAACCCAGTTCTTGCAGCATCAACAGCAAGGCCACCGAGTCGGCACCTCCGCTTAAGGCCACCACCACTCTGCCCTCTTTCGCCAGCAACTGCTTAGCCTTGATGTATTGTTCAACGATTCTTAGTTCCATACGGTCGAAAAATGATAATTTAGCTATTAAATGAAGAATGATGAATTAAGAATGAAGAATTAGTTTAGTGAAGAAGTTTGCAGAACTCTCCTCCTTCTGGAAGGAGGAGTCCCCGTAGGGGAAGGTGGTAGGAGAAATATGCCGCGTAAGCGACTCCTATTCTTATCATTATATAAAATAGGTCGAACCATCCTTTTCCTACCACCCCGTCCGTTAGGCACCCCTCCTTCCGGAAGGAGGGGAGTTGATTACTGTAATTCTTCATTCAAGCACGCTTGCGCGCGTTAAATTCCCATTTATCTCACAATTTATCCGCACAAAGATACAATTTTCTTCCGATATTCCCTACCCGCCCTATGGTATTTGTCATCCATATTGTCGTAAGCCACAAAGGTGAGTGATTTTTTTGATCACACCGGAATTGCATAGATAATGCACATTCTTATCCAACCCATCTATTTTAGCTCCAATAACTCTCTGAAAGTGAATGAGACATCCGGTCTTATAATTTCAACTGGCAGAAATTCCCGCTCATATCTTCCTATGCCTTCGTTAAGTTGCCATAAGTTAAATCCATATGAAAATACTCTTAATATTTTGTTGTTTGTTTTATGTGATATACTTTTGTAACCAGATAGAGTAATAATATCAATTATGAGTACGAAAGAAGTATGCGAACCCAACTTTCAAGCCTTGCAAGACACGCTTGATGTAATAGGTAGCAAGTGGCGCGTTCAGATTCTGGCATCCATTTGCGTAGGAGGCAATAACAGATTCCGAGAAATCGAAAGAAGCATACCGGGACTGACTACACGGATGCTTTCAAGAGAACTGAAAATAATGGAGTCTCTTGGGCTTATCGTCCGAACTGTATATCCATCCACTCCGGTATTGGTGGAATACAAAGAGACCGAATTATGTAATTCTCTTATCCCTATCTTCGACAGCATGTTGGAATGGGGCGAGAAATATGGAGCAAATAGTAAATAACAAAAGGAAAATGAAGACAACTGGATTGAATGAACGTATCTCCTTAAAGAATGGAGTGGAGATGCCGATATTAGGCTATGGGACGATGCCTGCGGCATGGGGCGTAGAACCCGGAGAGGATTTTGTACGGACGCTTGAATTTGCAATAAGCAATGGGTATAGGAATATCGATACCGCTGTAGTTTACAATACGGAAAAGGCTGTCGGGAAAGCCATAAAGCACAGCGTGGAAGCGAATGTAGTCAGACGCGAGGATTTATTCATCAGTACGAAACTGTGGAACACGGATCGCGGTTACGACCGTACCCTTAAAGCATTCGATGCGTCTATGGAACGGCTGGGAATGGACTATCTGGATTTATACCTCATCCACACGCCTGCCGTAGAACGTTGGCATGAGGACTGGCGGGAAATAAACTTGTCCACGTGGCGTGCGTTCGAGCGGTTATACAACGATGGACGCATCAGAGCTATCGGTGTGAGCAATTTCCTGCCTCACCATCTACAGGCATTGATGGATAAAGCGGAAATAACTCCTATGGTCAATCAGATAGAAGTGCATCCGGGATTTAACTCGGCTGAAACTGTGCGCTTCTGCCAAGAGAACGGCATAGTCATCGAAGCATGGGGGCCATTCGGCAACGGGCAGATTCTCTCGAACGAGAAACTACAATCCATTGCAGCCCTTTACGAGAAAAGCGTCGCACAGATATGCTTGCGCTGGTTGCTGCAAAAAGGCATTGTTCCACTGCCGAAGTCGTGCAACGAAAAGCGCATAGTGGAAAACACACAGATTTTCGATTTTGAATTGTCCGAAGCGGATATGAAGTTCTTGGACGATATGCCTTCTTGCGGCGGTTTCTGCGTGGACGCGGACAATGCTCCGGAAGACGAATAATCCTTCGATTTAGTCAGTAGATATTATAGATGACAGGGGTGTGATGAAGCCATTCAGCACATCCCTTGGGGATGGTATGTCTATATCATCAGAAACGCAAAGGAAAAAATCGTTAGAATTTAGAATTATGTTGAACAATAACAAATACAATTTAGCTCATTCTTTTTCAATGAAAATGAAATTGTTCTAATATATAATATGTATGGGGACAACTTGCCTGATGGCGCACAAGACAGAACTGCTAATGCGCCATTCATCCATCAATTACCTTGAAGTGCTGGCCGCACGTCAAAGCCTTTTGGAAGCCGAGCTAATTCAAGCGCAAGATATGTTTGAGAAAGGCAAGAGTAGAAGTATTTGATTTGCAACACCCTATGAAAAGGATATGGGAATACATTTAAAGCGCGCTTGTGTGCGTTAAATTCCCATTTATCTCACAATTTATCCGCCCAAAGATACAGCTTTCTTCCGATATTCCCCACCCACCCTATGGTATTTGTCATCCATATTGCCGTAAGCCACAAAGATGAGTGATTTTTCGATAATAGTCAAAACTTGTCAAAAAAAGGTTGAAAACAGGGATTTGACTATTATCTTTGCGCACACGCAAGCTACTGACTTTCCAGTACAATTACTAATCATTAGTGGTCGAAAGATTTTTTAGAGTGCTCCCTTTTCTTTCCTCTAGTCTCTCTTTTTGGGACAGAGTCTGGCATCGCTTTAAGGGGTATAAAAGGGGCATAATCCGCTTTAAACC
>CALUIQ010000098.1 GCA_944320735.1 uncultured Bacteroides sp.
GCTAAAAATCCGTTTTTGGGAAACTGTCATCTGTCAACTGTCAGACTGTAAGGCGGCAGAGAGCGAATGGCCCAACGCGCATAAACACGAAAAGCATGCATCTTTAAAAAGAAATTCGTATCTTTGCAAGCACGTTTACCAAAATCAGAAAAAAGCCATGACCGAGGAACAGAAAAAAGCCATCATAGAGAGCGGAAAAGAGTATTTCCGGACTGTCATCATCCCCAACCATGTAGGGAAGTTTGAGGCTTTGCGCCTAAAAGACTTCAATGTCAACCCATTTATCATTAATTACTTGGCTGCATTTCTCTGCGGAAACACCGAGCCGGAATCGTTGGCCAAAGCCTTAATCTATCCCCGCTTGCTGGGCACAAGCATCAACACCAGTTTCGGGCAGAACATCCAAATCTTCATATCCCAGCTTGCCCAAGCCACGGGGAGCGCATCGGGCATTGACGGGATAGACATCGAGTTTGTGGACGCCTTGGACGGACGGAAAAAATATTGCCAGTGCAAGGCGGGGCCTCAAACCATCAACAGTGACGATGTGGCCACTATTTTAAGTCACTTCAAACACTTGATAGGAAAAGCCCGTTTGGACAAGCTCCGCTTTGAGATAGATGACTTGATCGTAGGAGTATTGTATGGCGAGCACGAGAGACTTTCGGGTAGCTATCGCGCCATCGAGGCGCATTATCCCGTGTATTGCGGCGCTGAATTTTGGGAACGCATCACGGGAGACCAGCATTTCTATTATCGCCTGGCCAAGGCTTTTGGCGAGGTGGTGGAAGAAGACCAAATAGACGGAAGCTGCCTTATTGAAAAGAAAGTGAGGGAACTTGCCGAGGAAATCCGAAAAGGGGGAGGTTTTTGATGGGTACGTTTCTATCGACAAGCAACTTGGCGGACATCATGGGTGTTTCGTTGGCCACCGTGCAAAAATGGTACGAGTCGGGGACATATCCGGCGCGCACGAACGAAAGAGAGCGCAAGGGCTTCTTCATGGAAGACTTGGCCATGCTGCCCCCTGTAAGAGCTATGCTTCATTCGAAATGGGCAGAAGAGCTGTATGTGACACCTGCCCGCGCCTTCACCTCCATCGAACTTTTCGCCGGAGGCGGAGGCTTGGCCTTGGGCATGGAGAAAGCCGGATTCAAGCACGTGTTGTTGAACGAGTTCGATCCCTATGCTTGCCAGACGCTCCGCACGAACCGCCCTGAATGGAACGTAGTAGAGGGAGACGTGGCTGGAGTGGATTTCACCCCTTGGCGAGACAAGGTTGACTTTCTGAGCGGCGGTTTCCCCTGTCAGGCTTTTTCATACGCGGGTAAAAAAGGCGGACTGAACGACACGCGCGGCACGCTCTTTTTCCAATTGGCCCGAGCCGTGAAAGAGGTACGACCCAAAGTATTTATGGGCGAGAACGTCAAAGGGCTGTTGTCGCACGACGAAGGGCGGACGCTGGACATCATCAAGAACGTCGTGGCCGAATTGGGATACACTCTGGTAGAGCCGCGGGTATTGAAAGCCGTCATGTATCAAGTGCCACAGAAGCGCGAGCGACTCATCCTCGTAGCCATCCGCAATGACTATGCGGACAAAGTGCATTTTGAATGGCCTTCACCCTATGGACGGGTGATGACCCTGCGGGATGCATTCTGCGCGGGCGAACTTTACGCCACGGACGTCCCCCCATCGCCCGGCCAAAAATATCCCCAAGGCAAACGGGAGGTAATGGAAATGGTGCCCGAGGGTGGTGACTGGCGAAACCTGCCCGAGGAAGTACAAAAACGCTATATGGGAGCCAGTTTCTATTTGGGCGGGGGAAAGACGGGTATGGCGCGGCGTCTCGCCATGGACGAGCCGAGCCTGACGCTGACCTGTGCCCCTGCGCAAAAACAGACAGAACGGTGCCACCCGACGGAAACACGTCCCCTCACCGTGCGCGAATACGCCCGCATACAGACCTTCCCCGACAAATGGGAATTTGCAGGCACCCTGTCCGCCCAGTACAAGCAAATAGGAAACGCCGTGCCCGTCAACCTGGCTTGGGCGGTGGGACGCTCGCTCATGCGCCTGATGAATCAGGTAGAACAAGTAGACCGCGGAGAAACACCAGACACCAGAAAGGACGAAGCGCGGAAGCACGACGTGCATTATTACACGCCGCAAGGCGAGGTCGTGCAACTTGCTTGTTTCGAACCCGAGTCGGAGTATCGGCAAGGCTAAATACGAGGAGAAAATACCGTATATTTTTCTTGTCACATTCCTTTGCCCGATTGGATTTTTATCGTAACTTCGCAGCCGCTAAAAAAACGCGAAAGTAACCTTTATAAGAAACCTATCAGCCCCGAAACGACATGCAAAACGCTTTGAAATCCGTAATCGAACTGCTGGAACGATCCACGCGTCAGAGAGAAGGCTTCGCGGACGAACTGACGGAGCACGTGATGCAGGCTTGCATCAAGCTCTCCAAGGAAGGAGAAAAGATGTGCCACGTAGCCCGCGTGATGTCCGCGCTCGCGCTGGAGTACAGCAGAAAGGCAGACGAGGCGCAGTATTGGCGCAAGCAGGCTGAAGACTACAAGAGCCTGCTGGACGCATGCAAGAAGAATGCTCCGCAGGAGACGGGGAAGGAAGTGCACATCCATCAGCCCGGCTCGTACTACTTCAACGAGAGCCAGCTGCCCGAGTCGCGCTTCGGCCTTACGCCGCCCGACCCGTCGGGGAGCCTGCCCATGGCGAAATGAAGGGGTCGATAAACAATCATTCTCATGGAAAAAGAACCGATAAACATTCACAACTATTACGGTATGGTGTTCCAAAATTGCGATATGCCGAACGCCACGTTTCAGACCATCAACCAGCCCACTGGGAACGTTGGGAATGAAGAATCAAGAATGAAGAATGAAGAATCACGTCCGGGACGTCCGCGCACGCCCATCTTTGGCGAAGGGGTGGACACGGAGCGTGTGGCCGCGGCGGTCAGGCGGATTCACGGCACGTACTACCGTCCCGACTCGCGCCGCGTGGAGGTGGGCGGCGAGCAGTTTGACGAGACCGACTTCCTGCTCTCGCTCTACTATGTCTTCGTCAAGCGCGGCATCAGCCCCTCGGCTTTGGCCGCCAAGCCCTACTACGCCTTCCTGACCGAGGCGTGCGGCATCCGTCCGCAGCAGGGGGAGAAGACCTTCGTCAACCACCTGAACAAGGTGGTGCGCACGGGCAAGGACTTCCACCGCCTGACGCCCGAACTGCTGGCCGCGGAGACGCGCGAAGGCGTGATGACGCCCCAAGAGCTGCCCCGCTGGCAGCGGATGTTCGCCGCGGCGGAGGAGGCGGTGGAAAATTACTACGGCGGGGAGGAAACCCGCGGCTAAAGCGCTGCCGCAATTTTTCTTACCCCTGCAAGCCGTTTGAGAAACGACTTGTCGCGCTTGGTCGTAATGATGTCATAATCAGCCTGCAACCGCAAAAGCATATAGGCAGGGATGCCCATCGCCCGTTCACACAAAAGGGCGAATTTCGTGTTCACGGGGCGTTTGCCGTTCACAATGTCGTTCAGGACGGTGTAAGACACGCCCATATCCGCCGCAAGTTGTTTTTGCGACACGCCCCGGCATTCTATTTCATCCTTGAGCAGCTCGCCCGGATGAGTGGGTTCATACGGTTCAAGATTGTTGGCTATCATCTTGGGGTCAATTCCTTCAATTTCAATCATAGCGAAATACTATTTATAATGGTTTGACAATTCAGTATGTTACAAACGGTAATGAAAGATTCGGACACGACAAATTCGATTCGGTATTGGTCATTCACTCTGATGGACGATATACCCGCCTTGTCACCTTTCAGCACTTTATAATGCAAGGATGGGAGAAGAAACAAATCCTCAACCTTGTTTGCGCTCTTAAGGTAATCAACTCCTTTTTTATAACGTCTGACGACATCGGGCTGAAAGCGATGTTTCTTGTCGCTCTTTCCCGTCTCATAAAGCTCACGCAGATAATCCTTATCGAATGTTACATTCATATATTTTCCATTATATGCAGCAAAGATAGCGTTTTCCCCGGATATCCGCAAATAAGTTGATTTATTCCCTCCAAATTTTCCTTTTTTCCCTTAATTATTTACGGGAATTTAGGGAAAGCGATTCTTCGCCCTTTCGTCCCTAACTTTGCTCCCGCAATCACCGGAAAACGAACGAGACTCCCGTTCCGGTGGTTGCGGGAGTTTTTTTTTGTCGAACTTCTAAAAAAAAGGAAAAGTTATGGAAAAGATTGTGACGATTTTGGAACAGCATCCGCTGGTGGCCCGACCCTACACCGCCAAGGACGGGACGAATATGGTGTTCAACTCGCGGGGCTTCGTGCTGACGGACGGCATCGACCAGTTCTACGCCGAGATGACGGGCGACGCCGCGCTGGCCTGCCCGGAGTATGACCGCACCGTGCTGCACACCGTGCAGGGCTACATCCGCGGACGGGCGTACCAGGACAAGAACGGAGTGACGCGATTCGAAAACCAGATTTTCATCACGAAGCTGGTTTAGCTGTGTGTTTCTATTTTTCAGCCGCAGATGACGCGGATGACACGGATTTTATTCTTTTAGGAGTTATCGGGAGTTAAAAGGAGTTAGGGCTTCGCCCGGAGTTAAAGGCTGATACCTTTTCTATTGACCTCTAACTCCC
>CALUIQ010000099.1 GCA_944320735.1 uncultured Bacteroides sp.
CGGGTAATTTCGTGAAGGTAGAACAAAGAGTTCCCGTTCGCGTCCGTCTGCAAGGCAATGAGGCGGACAAGGTTAGCCGCCTGCGGGCAGGTTTCAATGTGGAATGTAAAGTTAAATATTGATATGAATCAACCTGCGCAAACGATACCTCCTTTCTCTATGCCGATGTTCAGGAGCTTTGTCCCTGAGCGGATACGGCCTTGGATGTATGTATTCATTGCCTTTACCTTCCAGTTTTCCGGCGGACTTTATCTGGGCACGCTGAACCAGATGCTGGGGGAAACGGCTCTTATGCGGGAAGACCTGCTGATGTGCCTCTATGCGAACTTGGCGGGGATGGCCATCTACTTCCCGCTGTTGTTCCGTATGAAATTCCGTTTCACGAACAAGACGTTGTTGTGCGCCGCGGCAACGGGTGTCCTGCTTTGCAACCTGCTTGCCCCGCACATCACGTTCCTACCTTTGCTTTGGATGGTATGCTTCATCGAAGGGATGTGCAAGATACAAGGCACGTTCGAGTGTATGTCCAACATCCAGCTTTGGATGACACCCACACGTGATTTTACCGTATTCTTCCCGCTGTTGCATATCGTTATTTTAGGAAGTATGCAGTTGTCCGACTTGCTTGCCACCAGCCTGATGTACTATTACCATTGGGATTATATGCAATGGTTTATTTGCGGCATTATGATGCTCGACCTGCTTATGCTGACCGTCTGTACACGCCATTTCCGTATGTTCAAGAAACTTCCCTTGTTCGGCATAGATTGGTTGGGGGCGATACTTTGGGTAGTGCTCCTATTGGAGATTGCGTATTTGTTCAACTACGGTGACTGGTACGACTGGTGGAACAGCTCGGTGCTCCGTCGGCTAAGTATGGTCATTGTCGTGACGCTCTTCTTCTGCATCTGGCGTATGTTCACCATCCGTCATCCGTTTTTTGAGCCGAAGATGTGGACCTATCGTCATTTGTTGCCCATACTTATCTTGATCACTTTGGTAGAGATGTTTCTTGCCACCGAGCACGTGTTGGAAGAAGTCTGGTTGGGCGAAGTGATGCGTTACGGCACGATGACAAGTGTGCAATTGGATTGGCCTGCGCTTGCCGGCGTATTGGCGGGTTGCCTGTTCGCTTATTGGTGGATGCACGTAAGACGCTTCAACTACCTGCGGTTGATTATTGTCGGGTTGGGTGGGATTATAGGCTATTTGTTGGGAAGTTATTTCTTGATTTCCTCCGACATCCATATTTCCCAGCTTTATCCGTTGATATTTTGCCGTGGTTTTGCTTACGCCGTGCTTAGCGCTACGTTTATGACCTGCCTGGAAGAAATAATGAGCTTTCAGCATTTCTTCCAAGCGTTGTCCGTGTTCAATATGTTGCATATGGTTATGGGCGGTGTAGTCGGGGCGGCGATTTATACGCGGGGGCTGGCTTATTATCTTCCCGACAACATAACTCGTTATGGAGCGGGCATAGACAATGTGGCGGCAAGCGGGATGTCCGTCCATATATCGCATTATATGGAAACATTCTTGTCACAAATGACGGAAATAAGTCTCAAGCAGATTTATGGTTGGACCGCGTATGCTTGCATTTTCCTCTTTTTGCTTTTCTTGTTATATGATGCGCCGATAAGGAAAGAGCTGAAACAGATGCCAAGCTGGCAGAAAATAAGGAAAATGGTGGCTGAATCTTTTGCCAACCTCAAAGGATAATGTCCCGATAGTCAGATCAGGAGTTTTGGTTATGTGATGAAATTGCTGAGTCATCGTTATTTTGTTCAGTGAAATGGGATAAATCTCATAAGTAAACATTACCTTTGCCCTCAAACGATAAATGAATGTATGACACGCATCTTTTTGACCGGCTATATGGGTGCCGGTAAGACGACTTTGGGCAAGGCTTTCGCCCGCCATATGGGGTTGGAATTCATCGACCTCGACTGGTACATCGAGGAACGTTTCCATAGAACCATCTCTCAGCTCTTTGCCGAGCGGGGGGAGGATGGTTTCCGACGGTTGGAGCGTAATATGCTGCACGAAGTGGGCGAGTTTGAGAATGTGGTGATTTCCGTCGGAGGAGGAACGCCTTGTTTCTTTGACAATATGGACTATATGAACCGTCAGGGGATGACGGTGTTTCTGGATGTGAACACCGATGTCTTGTTTCGCCGCTTGCGGGTGGCCACTCAACAACGCCCTATTCTCCAAGGAAAGACGGACGAAGAGCTTCGCGAATTCATCAGCAAAGCTTTGACAAGTCGTTTGCCTCATTATCAGAAGGCTCGTTATGTCTTCGATGGCAGCCAGTTGGAGAACCGCAGCCAGATTGCGGAGTCGGTAACTCGTCTGCAAGGGTTGCTTGGCTTGCAAAAATGAGTCACTTTAACTGCCTAAAGGCTGAATTATACGGGATTTATGTGTATTTTTGTCCCAGAAAAACGAAATCAATAACCAATACTAACTATAAACCGCTAAGTAACTGAAAATGAGAAAATGGCGTATTGAAGATTCGGAAGAGCTGTATAACATCACCGGTTGGGGCACTTCCTACTTTGGCATCAACGAGAAAGGACACGTCTACGTGACGCCCCGCAAGGACGGCGTGGCCGTGGACCTAAAAGAACTGGTAGACGAACTGCAACTGCGTGACGTGACGGCTCCTATGCTGGTACGTTTCCCCGACATCCTGGACAACCGCATCGAGAAGGTGTCCTGTTGTTTTAAGACTGCCGCCGAAGAGTATGGCTACAAAGGCGAAAACTTCATCATCTACCCCATCAAGGTGAACCAGATGCGCCCCGTGGTGGAGGAAATGATTACCCACGGCAAGAAATTCAACCTGGGACTGGAGGCGGGCTCGAAACCCGAACTGCACGCGGTGATAGGCGTGAACACGGATCCGGACGCGCTCGTGGTGTGCAACGGGTATAAGGACGAGAGCTTCGTCGAACTGGCCTTGCTGGCGCAGAAGATGGGCAAACGCATCTTCCTCGTGGTGGAGAAGCTGAACGAACTGAACCTCATCGCCAAGGTGGCCGCACAACTGAAGGTGCGCCCCAACATCGGCATCCGCATCAAGCTGGCCAGCAGCGGAAGCGGCAAGTGGGAGGAGAGCGGGGGCGACGCCAGCAAGTTCGGCTTGACGAGCAGCGAACTGCTGGAAGCGTTGGACTTCCTGGAGAAGAAGGGCCTGAAGGACTGCCTGAAGCTGATTCACTTCCACATCGGCAGCCAGATAACCAAGATACGCCGCATCAAAAACGCCCTGCGAGAGGCGTCGCAATTCTTCGTGCAGCTGCATAAGATGGGGTTCAACATCGAGTTCGTGGACACGGGCGGGGGTATGGGCGTGGACTATGACGGCACGCGCAGCAGCAACAGCGAAAGCTCGGTGAACTACTCGATACAGGAGTACGTGAACGACGTGGTGTCCACCTTCGTGGACGCGGCGGACAAACACGGCCTGGCGCACCCCAACATCATCACGGAGACGGGACGCAGCCTGACCGCCCATCACTCGGTGCTCGTGTTCGAGGTGCTGGAGACGGCGTCGCTGCCGCAGATGGACGACGACTGGGAGCCGGACGAGGACGCGCACGAGCTGGTGAAGGAGCTGTATGACATTTGGGACAACCTGAGCCAACGCAGTATGCTGGAGCCTTGGCACGACGCGCAGCAGATACGCGAGGAGGCGCTGGACCTCTTCAGCCACGGCATCGTGGACTTGGAGACGCGGGCGCAGATCGAGAAGCTGTACTGGAGCATCTGCCGGGAGATAAACGCCATCGCTTCGGGGCTGAAGCACTGTCCGGAGGAATTCCGCAAGCTGAACAAGCTGTTGGCGGACAAATATTTCTGCAACTTCTCCCTCTTCCAGTCGCTGCCCGACTCGTGGGCCATCGACCAGATGTTCCCCATTATGCCCATCCAACGCCTGGACGAAAAGCCGGACCGGGAGGCGACGTTGCAGGATATGACGTGCGACTCGGACGGCAAGATTGCCAACTTTGTGACTTCGCGGCCGGATGCCACCACGCTGCCGCTGCACTCGTTGCGCAAGGGCGAGAGCTACTATTTGGCGGTGTTCCTGGTGGGCGCCTATCAAGAAATCCTGGGCGATATGCACAACCTCTTTGGCGACACGAACGCGGTGCACGTGTCGGTCAGTTCGAAAGGCTACTCCATCGACCAGCTGATAGACGGCGAAACGGTGGCGGAGGTATTGGACTACGTGCAGTACAACCCCAAGAAACTGGTGCGCAAGCTGGAGACGTGGGTGACGCAGTCGGTGAAGGAGGGACGCATCACCCTGGAGGAGGGCAAGGAGTTCCTGGCCAACTACCGCTCGGGGCTGTACGGATACACGTACTTGGAATAAATTTAATGAAGAATGATGAATGAAAAATCTTCTTTGAATGAAGAATGAAGGGGGTGTATCAAAATGATTTAGAACACGGAGACACAGAGGCACAGAGATTTTATTTTATGGATTTACAAACATATTTTCTCTGTGTCTCCGTGCCTCTGTGTTCCAAAAACGATTCTTCATTCTTCATTCTTCGTTCTTAATTTATATTGTGTATGGAGAAACTGACTTTGATAAAGGTGGGAGGGAAGATTGTGGAGGAAGACGCTTCTCTCCAAAGGCTGTTGGATGACTTTGCGGCGTTGGAAGGCCGCAAGGTGTTGGTGCACGGCGGCGGACGTTCGGCCACACGGTTGGCGGAACGGTTGGGCATCGAGAGCCGGATGGTGAACGGACGGCGCATCACGGATGCGGAAACGCTGCGTGTGGTGACGATGGTGTACGGCGGATTGGTGAACAAGAATATCGTGGCGGGACTGCAGGCCAGGGGAGTCAATGCATTGGGCCTGACGGGAGCGGATATGGATGTCATCCGTTCGGCGAAACGTCCGGTGCAGGACATCGACTATGGCTTCGTGGGCGACGTGAAGCGGGTGGACGCCTCGCTGCTGGGCGACTTGATAGGCAAGGGGGTGGTGCCTGTGATGGCTCCGTTGACTCACGACGGGGAAGGCCGCCTGCTCAACACCAATGCGGACACCATAGCCGGGGAAACGGCCAAAGCGTTGGCGGCCTTGTTTGACGTGACACTGGTATATTGCTTTGAGAAGAAAGGCGTGTTGCGCAATGAGCTTGACGAGGACAGCGTGATTCCTGCGATGGACGAGGCGGACTTTCGGAGGCTGGTGGCCGAAGGGGTGATACAAGGAGGTATGATTCCCAAACTGGAGAATGCTTTCGAGGCGTTGAAGGCCGGTGTGGGCGAAGTGGTCATCACCTTGGCGTCGGCCATCGGCAGTCCCGGCGGCACAAGGATAAGAATTTGTTAATTGTCCGTTGTCAATTGTTAATTGTCCATTCTCAAAGTAACTTTTCCCGTTCTAAACCGTCATTTAAGTAGAAGATGCAGAAAATAGACTTTCTTCGCGATGTCCTTCCCTTGAAAGACAAGCTCTTCCGGCTGGCTCTGCGCATCACGCCGAACCGGGCGGAGGCGGAAGATGTGGTGCAGGAAACGTTGATTCGTGTGTGGAACAAGCGGGAGGAATGGCATCTGCTGGATTCGATGGAGGCCTATTGCCTGACGGTGGCGCGGAACTTGGCTATCGACCGGAGCGAGCGGAAAGACGCCGCGGCGGAGGAACTTACCCCGGAAGCTGAACAGACTCCCGATGACTCGGATCCTTACAACCACTTGGTGAACAAGGAGCGGCTGGAGCTGATTCGCCGGTTGATGGACGGACTTCCTGAGAAACAACGCGCCGTGGTGCACTTGCGCGACGTGGAAGGCCGGAACTACAAGGAGATTGCGCGGATATTGGGTTTGACGGAAGAGCAGGTGAAGGTGAATCTGTTCAGGGCACGGCAGAAGATAAAAAAACAATTTACGGAGATAGACGGTTATGGACTCTAAGTATATTGAACAACTATTGGAACGCTATTGGCGTTGCGAGACTTCGCTAAAGGAGGAGGAGGAATTGCGCTCTTTCTTTGCGGGCGGAGAAGTGCCGGCGCATTTGTTGCGTTACAAAGATTGGTTCGTTCACCAACGGATACTGCGAGGGCAAAGCCTGGGCGAAGATTTCGACCGCAAGGTGTTGGCGGAAATAGGAACGCCTGTAGTCAAAGCCCGCCGGTTGACAATGACTGTCCGGCTGATGCCCTTGATAAAAGCGGCGGCTGTGGTTGCGTTGATTCTTTCATTGGGCGGCGTGGTGCAGCGTTCCGTTTTTGAAGGCGGCGACGATGGTATGGTGGCTCCGGACACGATTGGCCAACAGATGTCCGCGCCGTCGGTTGCCCTTTCGGGCGGGAAGGACGGGGATGCCGGAAAACAAGTGCTGGACAGCCTGGGATGTATGGAAGGCAAGAAGAAAGAGCCTTTGAGATGAAATTTTCATTGTTTTTAAATATACATTTTCATTTGCTTTAAAGAATAGTTAGTGTGCTTTATTAAAACGGTATTTGAAGCTGTGAAGTTTCAATTCTCTTTGTCAAAAAACAATAGAAACTAACTAAAAAAAGGGATGCCGCGTGATGCAGCGTCCCTTTTTTTTAAAGTAGAATGAAGAATGATGAATGATTAATGATGAATGAGGAATTTTTCATCCGCAGATGACGCGGATAACACGGATTTTTTTAAGGGGCTTCGCCCATATCCTTTTCACTAACAGAAAAAAAATATAAAATCTGCGTCATCCGCGTCATCTGCGGATGAATAATCAGGCCACACAGCTTCATTCATCATTCATCATTCATCACTAATCACTAATCATTTAAAACAGCTTATTGGGGTATTCTCCGGCATCGACCAAAGCCTGGATGCGGTCTACTACGCCTTGGCGGTCTTCAGGATAAGTCACGCCGAACCATTTGCTGGTGGTGTCAAGAACCTTGACCGTAGCGGTTCCTTCGGTAATGAGTTTGTCCACCATCAACGGAATGAAGAACTCGCTCTTGAGGTTCTCCATATTCTTCGGGTCGCTGAGGAAAGTCTTGAAGTACTCGCGGCTGTAGGCGAAATAATCGGGTGTGAAGCCCCAGAAGTTCATACTGACGGGAGTCGTCTCGGGAGTAACTGCCCATTCGCCGTTGTCGTCTATATACTTCACTTCGCCGTCCATACGCTGGATTTTTGTGCGCTCCACCACCGAAGTGAGCAGGTGTTGGTCGTTGGTGCTGCACAAGCCGCGTGACACGGTGCCGCTCTCGCTCAGCGTGTTGCCGATGCGGAATCCAACCATAGCGTAGGTGTTGCGCGAGCCTTCGGGCAGTGCTGCCAGGAACTCACCCATTACACGGAATGTCTCACGGCCATAGAAGTCATCACAGTTGATGACAGCGAACGGCTCGTTGATGACGCCCTCGCCCATCATAACGGCGTGGTTAGTGCCCCAGGGCTTGGTGCGTCCTTCGGGACAGGTGAAGCCTTCGGGCAGGTTGTCCAGTTCCTGAAATACACATTCGCAAGGGATGTGTCCTTCGTACTTGGACATAATCTTCTCGCGGAAATCTTGTTCGAAGTCCTTGCGGATGACAAATACCAATTTGCCAAATCCGGCGCGCAGGGCATCGTAGATGGAGTAATCCATAATGGTTTCACCGTTAGGACCCAGTCCGTCCAATTGTTTCAGACCGCCGTAGCGGCTTCCCATACCTGCGGCAAGCAAAAAAAGAGTAGGTTTCATAATAATTTTGTTTTTAAAAGGTTGTTCGTTTTTTAAAACTCTACAAATGTACGCATAAGTTTTTAGAAAAAAGAGAGATGACGGGAAAATGATGATTTAATGTGCCGCTTTATTTCTTTAAATGAGAACAGTCTTATGTTTAAATGTAAATCGGTCTTGCAAACGGGCACTACAACGCGGCTGTGTGAAACTTCCGTGAAGGATGTATCTTTCACAATATTTCGTTCAAAGCCAGACGATTGCAACGGCGTGAAGGCGTGAAAGCAGATAAGGAAAGGCCTACTTTGTGTTTGTAAAAACGGTCTTGAGCGGCATAAAGTCCCTCTTTACTCGCATCAAGACCGTCTTTCAACCTAAAATGGATATCCGATGGCGAAGTTCAGCGCCAGCCCGTCGCCGAAGCGGGGGATGTTGTAATAGCCACGGCCGTTGTTCAGGCGGGAGGGGTCGTGCAGGGCCACGCCCAAGTCGAGGCGGAAGACCAGCAGCTGGAGGTCGTAGCGCAGGCCTAGGCCCGTGCCCAAGGCTATCTGGCGGGGGAAGTGGCGCAGGCTGAAGGCGCCGTCGGGACGTCCCGCGTCGGCACGCAGCAGCCAGACGTTGCCGGCATCGAGGAACAGGGCGCCGTGCAGGCTGCCCAACACGGGGAAACGCCACTCGGCATTCAGCTCGAGGCGGAGGTCGCCCACGTGGTTGAGGTAGCCGTAACCGGCCGTGCCTTCCGCCGCGGGGGAGTAGCCGCCGGGACCGATGCTACGGGCGGAGAAGGCGCGGATGCTGTTGGCGCCGCCCACGTAGAACTGCTCGGTGTAGGGGGCGGAAAGGACGTTGCCGTAAGCCCACACCACACCCGCTGCCACCCGTGTGGCCAACATACTGTGTCGTCCCAGGCGTAAGTGGTGCCGGAATTCGGTGTTGAGTTTGGCGAACTGGGCAAAAGGTACGCCCAATAACTGTTTTTCGTGTCGGCGGAGACTTTGCCCCAATGCGCCGTAGAGCAGGGAGGTGACGTTACCTGCCGAGGTGAGCGTAGTCTGCCACCATCGGGTGGCGCGCCGGCGGGGGCGCAAGGAGGTGTCGTCATAAGTATGGGTGTACTCCATCGCGGGGATGAACTGGTCGCGCAGACTGGCGTACAAGGCGGGGTTGGCAGCCTGCAAGGCTTGGAATTCGGCGGTAGGATGGCGCAGGACGTTGAAAGTCAACCGCAGCGGAGTCAGGCTATGGCGGCGGGTAGGTTGGGGTTGAAACTCATAAGTGGCACGTCCGCCGAAGGCCAGCAACTTGTAATAGCGGGCACGGTCCTGCTGTTGGGCGTAGAGGCTGAAGGTGGTGGTGGCGGGAAAGTCGTACTCGTGGCCGCCCAAGCGGGGAAAAACGATACGGGGAAACACCAACGAGGTGGACACGCCATACTCGTAGCTGTTCATCGACGAGGCCGCACCGCCACCGGTCTGCCATTCGTAAGCACCGGTCAGCTCCACTTCCCAGCGTTCGCCGCCGCCAAAGACGTTGAGCCGGGAGAGAGTGAACGACGCACCGGGGCCTACTTGGTTGTTACTTTTGAGCTTTAGGTTGAAGTCCAACTCGGCATCGTAGCGCAGGGCGGGCGTCAGGCGGATATTCACGTCCAACGTGTCGCACAGGGCGGAGGTATCGCGCGGGGTAAACCCGATGTCCGTCAAGCGGAAGATGCCGGTCTGTGCTAGGCGTTCCTGAACCCGTTCCTGCCGGTGCAGGCTGTAGAGATTGTAGCGCGGGGAGGACGGACGCCCGGCTTCCGTGCTGTCGGCTTGGGGACGTTTGTAACGGAAGTGGGTGTAGTCGGTCCAACGGTAGAGCATAGAAGGACGGACGTAGGGGCGCGAACCGTGGTAATAGATGCGGACGCCCCGGTAGAGCAGGCTGTCGGTGGGTGCCTGTCCGCCGCGTCCATAAAGGTAGATAGATTTGCGTCCCAGCCGGAAAGGTTGCTCGGCTACGGGCGGCATTCCCGCCACGGGTGTCAGGCGCAGGCTGACGTAGGAACCGGGACGGCGGGTGGTGTCGGCTTGGTAGGTGAGGTAGTCGGGACGGAAATAGTAGAGGCCGGCGTTGCGGAGCAGGTTGCTGATGCGGGTACGCTCGGCATCGAGGTCGGGCACGTTAAAAGGCGCCCCCGGACGTAGTGCCGAACGCCGGCGGGTGGCACGCAGGATGCGGTCTGTACGAGGACTGAAACCGACGTACTCCACGGTGTCGATGAGAGTAGGCGCACCCATACGGACCGTGTATTGCAAGCGGGCTTTCAGCGAGTCGCGCGGACTCAGAAAAGTATCGCACGACACGGAGCCGTCAAAATGGCCATAGTCGTGCAGCAGGTTGGTGGCGGCACGTATGCGGATGTCGGGTGCCACGGTGGACAACAATACGGGTTTGGCGGCAAAACGCCGGAACAACCACCGCCCCAGCTTGCCCCGACTGTCGACAAACGCATTGTACATCCACAGCCCGAAGGGAAAGGGGATGCGCCAGCGTGAACTGCCCAACAGGGCGTTGTTGGGAGCGGTAGCCAAGGCGGCTTCTACTTCTTCCAAGGCTGTCTCGCCGATCTCGGTCGCGCTGTCCTGTTCCACCACGATGGGTTTCTGCCCGATGTAGAGCACTTCGCCCGGAGGTAGCTTGCGGGTGGTGGAGCAAGCGGCCAGGCAGCACAACAGGCCGAAAAGTATCAGTTTCTTCATTTTTTTTTCTAATCATTTAATTTTTCAGCCGCGGATGACGCGGATAACGCAGATTTACTTTTAATTAAAACACGGAGACACAAAGGCACAGAGTTTAAAGGACTTCGCTAAGTATTGTCATTAGCTACGCTCAAAACCACTTTTGATTATTTCATTAAGGTATAGTCTGAGCGCAGCGAAGAATCTCTCAGTGCGTGCGGGAGATACTTCACT
>CALUIQ010000100.1 GCA_944320735.1 uncultured Bacteroides sp.
TACGTCCGTTAAAAGGCTTGCGCCTCGGTCTCGACTGGAACTTTGCCGCCCGTCTGTTTGCGGACTATGACATCGATACCGGTGTTGCCCAAGCGGGTAAGGAGTATGTAGTAGGCAAGCCTTGGCAGGTGCCTTCTTACCACGTGTTCGACCTCAACGCCGGCTACACCTTCGACTTCGGCAAGATTCGTGCTACGTTGAGTGGTAACGTCAACAACCTCTTCGACCAAGAATACATTGCCGACGCTTGGGACGGAAGCACTTGGGAAGACGTGGAGCGTGTCATCTACGGTTGGGGACGCACGTACTCCGTAAGACTGAAATTCAACTTCTAAACTCTTAATGGAAACTGATTATGAGAACAAAACATTTATTATATAGTCTGTTCGCGACCGCCGCACTGTCCGTGGCCAGTTGCGACTACAACGAAAAACATTTTCCCGGCTTCGATGAGTTGGCACATCCTACCGATGTGGGCAACGACACCCTCTATTTGGCTGCGACCGATTACGGCACCATTGCCGGCATAGAAGGCAATAAGAACATCGCCCTGTCCAAAGACCCTGTTGATTCCATTTTCTTTAAAGCTTTGGAAGATGTGAAGGACAACGAATACTTCAGTGAGAACGCCCAAGCCGCTTGGTATTTGCCCGCTTACCTTAACCAAAAATTCCCGTACTATGATGACGGCTCGAAAGTGACCATCTACTACAATGAGTATGAGAATTTGCCGGGTTATCTGAACGACTTCGATGGAATTAGGAGCTACAACCTTGATTCGGACGACTATAAGACGGTTTGGGGCGACAGAGTGACCGCCAATTATCTTTCGCCCTCTACGGTAAGGCAGATACCTGCCATACTGAGCGAGGCCAATCCGGGCGCGAAGGAAGGTGCTATGTTGTTGGTCAACTACGCTTACTCTGACACGGAACCGAGCATCGGCGGTGGAGGAGAAGAACCCGCTGAACCGACTTGGTCGCAAATAGCTTCCATTCCGGTGCGTGCTGCAGGCAATAGCTGGAGTTTTGTAAACGTAGGACCGGTAGACTTGTCTGCCTACAAGGGACAAACGATAAATGTAGCTTTCAGATACACCAGCACGTCAAGTGCCGCTGCTACTTGGGAGTTGAAGAACTTCAAGGCATTGGCTGTTCCTTATTTAGACGTATATCTGTTTGCCAAGCAAGAAGATGGCTCGTTCAAGCGAGCTACCGGTTCTCGCGATTTTGCCGGAGCGGGTGACTATGTGATTGCTTCCTTAGGCGTGGATGGCAATTACTATCCTTTCGGACGCCTGTCGAAAGACGACTTAAAGTATGGTTATATGTATCCCGATCCTATTACAGTCAATAATGGGGTAATCAGTGCCGATGATGCGGCTTATTACGTGGTAACCGTTGAGGCTACAGCCAACGGATATTCGTTGAAGAATGCCATCGGCAAATACTTCTATATGTCGGGCAACTTTGATAGTTTCAACGTGTCCGATGCCATTGGCGAAAGCGGTTACGATTGGACGATTCAATCAGCCGGTGGTGCCGACCTCTTTACCATTACCAATGTAGAAAAGCAGAAGAGTGTCAAATTGAACTATTATGTGAACAATGAAGGAGAGGCTTCTTGGTCGTTTGGCTCATATGCCGCTGACAAAGTAAATGGAAATGTGTTCTTCGCCAATTCATTAATTGGTGAAGACGGCGGATTTACTACTTACGATGTCAATACCGGTGGCCTCAACTACGTTTGGCAGCTTGATGAAAAGTACGGTTGGAAAGCAAGTGCTTTTGTGAATAAGGTTAATCACGAGACGGATTCTTATATAGTGTCTCCTGCCATTGAAATCGGTGCGGATGCTACTTTGCCTTACTTCACGATTGATGAGGCTATTAACTATGGTTCTCCGGAAGCCCTTACGATGTGGGTGGTAACCAACTATCCATCGGCCGCTATGACTAAGACAGCCAGCACTCGTGCCGCCGTCACTCCGAATACTTCCGCCGTTTACCGATTCGATGGAAGTGCTTGGAAGGCATACACTACGGATGATGCCGACATTGCCGTGTTGCAACCGGCTGACTATGACAAGATAGGTTATACTACTATTCGTTATCCGGAAGAAACATTGCCTATCTACTTGAAGCAGGCTTATCCGTATGCCGGTGCCGATGATGTAGTGGCTGTGGTTTATGCCAATAATAATGGTAACATTGTGGCTACAGAGTTCGTTTACGACGGTGCCAACTGGACGGCAACTACCGTGGCACAACAGACATCTATCGTCTACTTGAAGACGGAGGGTGAATGGCTGGAAGCTAAAGTCTACTATTCGGCTACGTTGACGGATGGTGAAAGCGGAGGGTTTACTGCACAAGACATTGCCCTTGATGGATTGAGCTACATTTGGCAGCTTGACAATTCTTACGGCTGGAAGGCTTCCGGCTATTCCGGTGGAAACAAGACGACGGAAAGCTGGCTGGTATCCCCGCAGATTGATTTGGGTAAAGCCGTAGCTCCGGTGATGAAGTTTGACGTAGCTATCAACTATTTGAGTGGTAAAGAAGTGGAAGACCATTTTGCTGTAAACGTGTCTACCAACTACAACGGTGACGCTACAACGGCTACGTGGGAAACATTGCCCATCACCGGATGGCCAGAAGGTACGAGCTGGACATTCGTAACCATTGAGAACGTGGATATGAGCGCATACGTAGGACAAAAGATTTATCTGAGCTTCCACTACAAGAGCAATTCGGGAGCTGCGCCTACTGTAGAAATAAAGAACTTGTCTATCCAAGAATAATTATTTTGAACTGAACAAAGAGGGTATGCCTTGCAGAAAAAGCGGGTATATCCTCTTTTTTATCTCTAAAAATGTATATGAAGAATTTCTACTTTTATTTTTCTTTTTTGATAGGGATGCTGTGTTGGGTATCCTGTAGCGATGACAATGGCACGAATGTTCCTCCAGCCGATACTCCGGAAGCTACGATAGAGGGCTCTACCTTCGGCGAGTTGCAGGGATATGAGAATGCTGCTAACGGATTTACTACCTTGATTCCCGGTAATTTGGGCGATCCTCTTTATATTCAAGACGGGCAGTTGACAGGCAGTGTCTATCTCTTTGCCGCTGACAATGCTTCGCGTTTGGACGGAATGGCTGCTCGTCCCGGAGAGGACGGTTGGAATGCCACCGCCGCCATTGCCGAAAACAAATGCTACTGGGTACGTCACACTTCTTCGTTACTCTATACCTATTTGAAGCTGCGCATAGCCTATATAGAGGGCAACAAAGTGGGGGTGGAGTATATCATTGACAGTACGGAGGAACGTGATCCTACTGCGGAAAACGTTAACGCCAACACTCCTATTGAAGGTAAGAAGTATGTGACCGACTTCGCTATGCCCCACCTCAATGCGGAGCATACTTATGTGGAACATCTTGTTGCATATGAGGATGCGGAATTGCTGAATTACGCCTTGGAATGGGATGCGAAGAAGAGACATTCGGCTTGGGTGACTTTTTATTTTGATGCCGTTACAAAACAAAATACGACCGGACGGAATGAGGAATGGGCTACCGACCCGTTGGTACCGGAGGGAACTTGTCCGGTGGAAGCTGACCACAAGAGTGACGGTTTTGACAAAGGTCACTTATGCGCTTCCAATGACCGCAAGTTTTCTGCGGAAGCGAATGAGCAGACTTATTACTATAGTAATATGAGTCCGATGCTAAGTTCTTTTAACGGAGGTTTTTGGGCTTCGTTCGAGATTTTGGTGCAGGACTGGGGACGTTCCAACGATTATGACAAGGTGTATGTAACCAAAGGCGGAACGCTTGATCAACTATTGGTGAACTTTACGGGTACTCAAAATGGAAACGACGGGGTACTTCCCAAGACGGATGCAAACGGTATGACCATTCACGGCCTGCCTTGTCCGAAGTATTATTTTATGGCCGTATTGGCAGAGAAGGGAGATACATTTTATGCCATTGGCTTTTGGATGGAACATCGGGATGACTATGGTTACGAATATGATGAGTTTGCTCCTGCGGATGTGATGAAGAAATATGCGGTCAGCATCGACGACTTGGAGAAGAACACGGGGCTGGACTTCTTCTGCAACCTGCCCGACTCCGTAGAGGATGCCGTGGAAAGCGCGTGGAACGAAACAGACTGGACTTGGTGATTCTTTACCAGACAAGCTCACTCAGCACAGGATTATGGTCGCTGCACAAGTCCCAATCGGGCGAACGGTAGGACGTGCAGCGCAACTCCGGTGAGTGAAACACATAGTCGATGCGCAACAAACGTTTGGCAAGGCGGTACGTGTACATATATCCCGTACCGCCTTCTTTGAATCCGTCCTTTAATAGTCCGGAAAGGATATGATAGGTGTAGGAGGATGGGATGGAATTCAGGTCACCGCAGAGAATGACGGGATGCGGGCTTTGGCGGACGATATCGCAGAGAGCTTGCGTTTGTGCAGTACGTTTGGCGAAGTTTTCCAACAGGGTACCTGCGGCATTTTCCATGGCTTCCACTTCCCGTTTGCGGTCATTGGTAGAAAACTCTTGCTGCCATTTGCCTCGGTTTTGGTTTACGCTGGTGGTTTGCAGGTGGTTGTTCAAGAGGCGGATAGTGTCCCTACCGACGAGGAGGTCACACACCAAGCTGCTGTTGTGCGAATCCGGATGGGAAATGAATCGTTGTCCGCAGAGAGGATAACGGCTGAATACAGCGATGGGCAGACTTTGCCCGCTCGTGGGCAGGTAGCTGTATTTCCAATGGCCGAACGTGCGTACGATGCTGTCCGTGGTGAAGTTCCGGTTTCCGCCCATCTCTTGCAAGCAAATCACATCCACCTCATTTTCACGCATCAGTCGGGCTATCTCCTTGCACGAATAGCCGGTGATTTCTTTCCCAAAGTTGTGTACGTTGTAGGTAGCTACTTTCAGTTGATGGCGTACATCGTCTTTCCCCGGATGAAACCAAGGCATTTGAAATGTAGCGGATAGGTAATTCCAACTACAAGCTATCGCCAAGAGAGGGACTAATGACCACCATCGGCGAGCTATTCCCCATGCCGCGGACACAAGCAAGCAGACTATCAGAAGCATCGGCAAGCCTAAGCCTGACAGTGCCATATAGGGATGCAGGGAAGGTTCAAACCGCCCTGAAAAAGCGGCAAGAATAGTTATTCCCGCCAATAGGCAAGTAGCCAAGGCGAGGACTCCGTGAATCAAACTTTTAACGGCAGCTTTTCCCATAAAATAATTTAATGTGTTAATATGCTAATGTGCCAATGTGCTAATGGGGCTGCGCTGTGTTTGCGCTGATGTGTTTTCACGCCGGATGGCATTAGCACATTGACACATTGCGGGGCTTCGCCCCGCTAAATTCCCATTTACTTGTTAACTACATTGATTGGCTTTCCATCCGCATAGGCTTTTACGTTATCCACAGCAATGCGCATCAGGCGTTCGCGGGCGGCAGTGCTGGCCCAAGCAATGTGCGGAGTGATGTAGCAGTTGCGGGCGGTGAGCAAGGGATTGTCCGCACGGGGAGGCTCTTGGCTCAGCACATCCATACCGGCGGCATAGATGCGGCCTGCGTTCAAGGCATCGGCCAAATCTTGTTCGTTCACCAAAGGACCGCGTCCGGTGTTGATGAGGATGGCTGTGGGTTTCATTAAGGCCAATCGGCGGGCGTTGACCATCTCACGGGTTTCCGGAGTGAGCGGGCAATGCAGGCTGATGACGTCGCATTCGGCGAACAATTCGTCCAGTTCCATTTTCTTGATTTCGTGCGGAAGTTGGAAGGAAGATTTGGAGGTATAGGCATAAACTTCCATACCAAAGGCGATGGCGATACGTGCCGTGCGCGAGCCGGTGTGCCCCAGACCGACAATACCTATCTTCTTGCCTCGAAGCTCGATGAGCGGCGTGTCCCAAAAGCAGAAGTCGGGACATGCGCTCCAACGGCCTTTGCGTACTTTTTCAGCGTGGTGTTGCACTTGCTGGCAGATGTTCAGCAAATGGGCGAACACCATCTGCGCCACGGAATCGGTGCTGTAAGCCGGGATATTGGTCACGATGACACCCCGTGCCTTGGTGGCTTCGGTGTCTACGATGTTATAGCCTGTGGCAAGTACGCCGATGTAGCGCAGGTCGGGTAGGGCGTTGATGGTTTCGGCATCGAGCACCGTTTTGTTGGTGAGCAGGATTTCCGCTCCTTGCGAACGTTCCAATACTTCAGTGGGTGCAGTGCGGTCGTAGATGACGCATTCACCCAACTGCTTCATTTCGTCCCAGGAGAGGTCTCCGGGGTTGGCGGCATAGCCGTCTAATATTACTATTCTCATAATCAGTCTCTGTTTTTTATTTTTAGGGCATAAAGGTACAACTTTTAATCTGGTTTTTCAGGAAATGCATAGGTAAATGATAAGTTATCGGGGCGAAGCCCCGAAATGAAGAATGATGAATTAAGAATGAAGAATGGAAAGTTAACTCTCCTCCTTCCGGAAGGAGGAGTCCCCGTAGGGGGAGGTGGTAGGAGAAATATGCCGCTTTAGCGACTCCTATTTTTATATTATATATAGGTCGAACCATCCTTTCCCTACCACCCCGCCCGTTGGGCACCCCTCCTTCCGGAAGGAGGGGAGTTGATTACCAAAATTCTTAGTTCTTCATTCTTAATTTTTCATTCAAGCGGGGCGGAGCCCCGCTAAATTCCCATTTACTATCTATGCATTCCGTCAATGCCGGGGTAGGGAGGTTCCGGTTACTCCATGGGTTTGTAATCTTTCGCCAATCCGCCTTCGCTGGTCTCTTTGTAGAGAGAAGGAAGGTCGTTGCCCGTCTGCTTCATGACTTCCACCACCTTGTCGAAAGACACGCGGTGCATGCCGTCGGTGAATGAAGAATAGAGGTTTGCGTCCAAGGCACGGGCTGCCGCATAGGCGTTCCGCTCTATGCAGGGTATCTGTACCAGTCCACATACAGGGTCGCACGTCATACCCAAGTGATGCTCCAGCCCCATCTCAGCCGCATACTCTATCTGTGCTGCGCTTCCACCGAACAGTTGGTTGGCGGCAGCCGATGCCATGGAGCAGGCGGTGCCAACCTCGGCCTGACATCCGGCTTCGGCACCCGAGATGGAAGCGTTTTGCTTGACGATGTTGCCCACTAGTCCCGCCGTGGCCAAGGCACGCAGTATGCGGATGTCGGTAAACTCACGGCTTTCTTGCAGGTGATAGAGTACGGCAGGCACTACGCCACACGAACCGCAAGTAGGGGCGGTAACAATGGTACCTCCGGCAGCGTTTTCCTCACTGACGGCCAAGGCATAGGCAAAGACCAATCCACGCGACTGGAGTGAAGCCTTGTATCCGCGTGCCCGGATGTAATAGGTGGCTGCCTTGCGGCGCAGGTTCAGCGGGCCGGGAAGCACTCCTTCGTTGTCCAGCCCCCGGCGGATGGCTTCCTTCATAGTCTTCCACACTTCGGCCAGGTAGTCCCAAATGTCGCTTTCTTCACATTCGCGCACGTACTCCCAATAACTTTTGCCAGTCCGCTCACACCAGTGCAGTATTTCGGTCATATGGTTCATTTCGTACACGTCGGGGGTGTTGATGGAGGCTTCTCCATCGCTTTCCTCGGCCAATGCACCTCCACCGATGCTGAATACCGTCCACGAATCCGTCTCTTTTCCGTTGGCGTCTACGGATACAAACTTCATGCCGTTGGGGTGGAAAGGCAGGAAGATTTTCGGTTCCCAAATGATTTCCACCGGAGCTACGGGTTGCAGGGTTTCCGTTATGGCCACGTTGGTCATGTGTCCTTTGCCAGTAGCGGCCAGGCTTCCATAGAGAGTTACCTTGAAGGCTGCGGCTTCAGGGTGGCGTTGAAGAAATATTTCGGCAGCTTTGCGGGGACCCATAGTGTGGCTGCTCGAAGGCCCTGTGCCGATGCGGTAGAGTTCTTTGATAGATTTCATAGTGCTCGTTTCTATTCTTTATATATATTTATGGTATTCATATTAAAAAGAGATGTATTTATTCTAAATCCACTACAGTGATACCCGCTCCTCCAAATTGCACGTGTTCATCGTGAAAGCTCTTCACGCCAGACACCGTCTGCAAGTATTGTCGTATGAGGGTACGCAGGATGCCGCTTCCCGTGCCGTGCAGGATGCGCACGCGCGACATACCTACCAAGATGGCATCGTCTATGAAGTAGGTAACGGCTTGCAAGGCTTCGTCCCCCCTCATGCCGCGCACGTCGATGTCCTGCTTGAAGTTGAGCTTCTTTTCGTACATACTGTCCTGCGTCTGGGTACTGATGAAAGTGGATTTGAGGGTATCGGAAGTTGCGGACGGGCGTGCTTGGGTAGGTTCCAACCTGTCCAGGCGAACTTTGGTCTTTAGGTTGCCAAATGCTACTGTAGCTTCTTTACCGTTCACCTCCAACACCTGGCCTACGGAGCTTTGCCCTTTAATGCGGACGTTGCTTCCCGTTCCGATGGACGCACGTCTTTCCGCTTCTAAGCGGGCTTGACGGGCGGCTTGTTCTTCAGGTGTGGCGTCCGGCTTGTTTTTTTTCTCCTTTTTCCGGTTCTGTTTTTCTTTCAGACGCTCCATCTTGCGCGCTATTTTCTCTTCCAGTTCGTTGCGGGCTTGTTGCTCTATGGATTGTTGGAAGTCCGTCAGCTCCTTACGGGCCAGTCGGGTCTTTTCTTTTTCGGCTTGCGCTTCCTTGATGGTGCGTATGGTGTTCTCTATGCGGGCGTTGGCTTCTTGCAAGGTGTGTTCGGCCTCTTCGCGTGCTTGTCGCAAGATTTCTTTCCGCTCCTTTTGCAGGGTCTCCATTTCGGTCTGGTAGCGCGCTAAGGTTTCCTCCAATTGTTTTTCGCGCTGGCGGATGTTTTGCCGCTTGTTTTCCCAGTAGCGTTTGTCGCGCACAATGTCTTGCAGGTATTTGTCGCTTTGTATGTATTCGCTTCCTACGATTTCGGCCGCATCTGCTATGACCTCTTCGGGCAAGCCTATCTTGCGGGCAATCTCTACGGCGAACGAACTGCCCGGTTGACCGATTTGCAGTTGGAAGAGAGGCTGCATCAGGTGGCGGTCGTACAACATGGCTCCGTTCACTATCCCCTCGTGACTGTCGGCAAAGTGTTTCAGGTTTTGATAATGGGTGGTGATGACGCCAAAAGTTTCCTTTTCATTTAGGCGTTTCAGTACGGCTTCAGCAATGGCACCTCCTATTTGTGGCTCGGTTCCCCCACCAAATTCGTCTATCAGGATGAGACTGCGACTGTTGCATTGCTTCAACATCACTTTCATATTGGTCAGGTGGGAAGAATAGGTACTCAAGTCGTCTTCGATGGACTGCTCGTCGCCGATGTCGATGAATAAATGGCTGAATACTCCCGCATGGCTTCCTTCGTGCATGGGCACCAGCAGACCGCATTGCAGCATGTATTGTAGCAATCCTACCGTTTTGAGGCACACCGACTTGCCTCCGGCATTAGGTCCGGAGATGATGAGGATACGTTTACGCTCGTTCAGTTCTATATCCAGAGGGACTACCTTCTTGCCGTGTTTGGCGAGCGAGAGTTGCAGCAAGGGGTGTATTGCCATCGCCCAGTCTATGACAGGCTTGTTCTCGAAAGCCGGTTTCTGCGAGGCCGTTTGGAGAGCCAGTAAAGCCTTGGCGCGGATAAAATCTATCTCGGACAGGAATTCATAGGACAGCAACATTTCGGGGATGGAAGGGCGCATGCGGTTGGAGAAATCCGTAAGAATACGTACAATCTCCCTTCGCTCATCACTTTCCAATTCGCGGATGCGGTTGTTGGCTTCCACCACCTCGGCCGGTTCTATAAATACAGTTTTGCCGCTGGCAGACTCATCGTGTACGATGCCTTTGATTTTACGTTTCAAAGCTGGGGCCACGGGGATGACCAGGCGTCCGTCTCGCATGGAAGGCGTGACATCCTTTTCCACTACGCCTTCGTTTTGCGCGTTGCGTAAGATGCTGTTCAGCGTGCGTGAAATACTGTTCATCGTGCTGGCCATCTCCTGCCGGATGCGTGCCAGCTCCGGTGAAGCGTTATCCTTTATTTTTCCGTAAGGAGAAAGAATGCTGTCTATTTGGGATAACACTTGCGGGAATATCGAGATGTCACTTGCCAACCTGCCCAACCGTGGGTAGAGTGTGGGCGAGTCTTGTCCCTCGTCATCGGTGCGTGAGAGGAAACGCACGATGTCACGTATTGTTTCCAGTGAACGGCGCAAGTCGAACAGTTCCTGCTCGTCTAGATACAATCCTTCCACCTTGATGCGTTTCAGCGAAGGACGTACATCGAAAAAGTATTGGGCAGGGAAATGATCCTCCTCCTGGAGTATCTTCACGAATTCGACAACCTGTTCGAGGCGTTCCTCCACTTCGTCGTATCGGTCAGAAAACACCATGTCCGTCACTCTTTCTTCACCCAGTGTGCTCAAGCATTTTTCCTTGAGTAGCTGGCGTATTTGGTCGAAACCAATCTTCTTTTCAAAGTTCTGTGGGTATATCATGGCGCAAAAATACGATTTATTTGCGAAAAAATGCTCGAAAAGTTTGCAGATTTAAAAATGATTCGTACCTTTGCACCGCTTTTGAGAAACAAAGCACCTCCAATGGAGTTTAGGAGAGGTGGCAGAGTGGTCGATTGCGGCGGTCTTGAAAACCGTTGAACTGAGAGGTTCCCGGGGTTCGAATCCCTGTCTCTCCGCAACAAACGCTGAAAATCAGCAAATTGCAAAACAA
>CALUIQ010000101.1 GCA_944320735.1 uncultured Bacteroides sp.
ACCGAAAGCCGCATACATCGAAGAAGCTCCCGTATAAGAATACGCAAGAATATTGCTGGGAATGCTGTGCCAATGTTCTACCGACCGTTCCATCAATTCTTTGTTTCCGGGTTGTTCCGCATTCAACAAATAGAGTGGATAGAACATCAGTAAGTGGGAATAATGACGATGGGAAAAGGCGTAAGGCGTATCTTTCCCAATCATAATACCAGTCTCGTCCTGCGGATAAGGAGCTAACTTCTGTAAAATCTCTTTCCACTTGGGTATCAACTCGTCCTCTATCGCAAGAATGTCTGCGGACTCCAACAAGGTCTGGCATCCCCAACGCAACAAAGACAAGTCGAAATTGCAATCTTCAGCACTGCCATATTCAGGCGAGTAAGTCTCATCAAGATGCAACACGCCCTTTTCGTCTTCCTTCAGGAAATGAATATAAAAATTCACGGCACGACGCAAAGTCGGATAAACAGCCTGACGTAGCACCGTTTCGTCCATGCTAAAACGATATTGCAACCAAAGGTTGTGGCACAACCAAGGCAGACAACCTATTTGTGCGAATTCCCCTTCGTGAGGCGGAGTTACGCAAGGGCCTGCCAAGTCAAACGCCGTCGCCACCGGGATGGCGGCCGAATTGTACCGGTAAGGTTCGGGCACATTGTTTATCAGGTTATCCTGGTGAGTAACTACCGCATCTACCAACGGCACGCCTAACTCCAAGCGATTGGAGGGATAGATCGACCAGTAAGCCAACTGCACATTCAGGTTCCACCATGTATTAGGCCAAGGCGTATCTACCAACCAAGGACCGCAGTTGTCCATCAGTCCTCCACCTATACGAGTGGCGGAAGCCATCTTGTACATCTGAATCCAGTAGAAATTCTCCAGCCGCTTGTCCGGCAAACTGACGAAACTCTGTGGGTAGAACCGATGCCACCAGTCCCGGTGAATCGCTTGTACGGTTGCCAAATCATTGAGCTGAAGATTTTCCACGGCAGCCTTGGCCTTCGTCAAAGCGTCGGTTTCCGGGAAGTTATGATGATTGGCTACCACAAGGGTGGTTTTCCGCCCATCCTTGCAGATTCTCCAAGCGGTACCTGTACCTCCTCCGTCCAGCAAAGGTTGCCAGCAAGTACCCACTCCATTATGTTCAGACACTTCCGAAGGTGGATTGGAGACATAATCCTTTTCAAGATGGGCGTTTTTCGTCTTCCGTGCCCGTATCTGCCGAGGAGAGTCCGTACATTCGGGATAGAACTGCCAACGGGAATCCTTTTCCCCTTCGGTGGTTTCCACTTCCGCTACGATGTAAGGATAACCAGAGGCCACATAGGCGCGGACACGAATCTCGCCTTTCGAAGTATAGATTCGAGCGGTTGTCTCCGCGTTCCACAAGTCGAGCCTCATTTCTCCATCTGTTATTTCTCCCACCGGATGTAACAGAAAATACCCGATAAGCAACCGACAGCGTCCGTTGATGGCTGGGTCGTTAGCACGATGATCATGCACCAAGTTGTTACCCACATCCAAACGGATGGCGTTTACACCCGGTTCCTTACAAATGTAAGTACCCATACTTCCGTTCCCCATAAAAGGAGCTTCGTGCCAAGCCTCTGGCAAACGCTCCCAAACAAGGTCTTGCTTGTCAAGGAACGAAGGCCAATCGACTTGGGCGTATCCATTCTGCGAAACATACGAAAACAGAATGGTCAGAATACTTATGAAAAAAGTCTTGTTCATCTTTATTTCTGCATATCCATATAGCGTTTTAACGCCTCCAGATAGTAATAATCCGCATAATTGATGGGAGTATCAATCTCAGAGCCGTGAGGCAAGGAACCGGTAGAGTGCATCAACACATAACCGTTATTGGCTCCCTTCTCTGCCAAATAATTCTTGCTCGACAAGTTCTTAAGCAGACGCTCGGCATATTGGTAGTATTTCTGACCATCGGGCGCCAAAGTACTCAGCTCCAACATAGCGGAAGCGGTAACGGCAGCGGCGGAAGCATCGCGAGGTGTCTCGGCGGTAGCAGGCGCGTCATAATCCCAATAAGGAATGCTGTCGTTGGTCTGCACACGACTCATAATCATATCCGCAACGTGAATGGCTTGTTGCAGGAAATCAGGCTCTTTCGTCTCGCGGTAACACATCGTATAGCCGTAAACGGCCCAACCTTGTCCACGCGACCAAGACGACTCATCGTTTTTACCTTGATGAGTATTGCGGAATTCTACCGTTCCGTCATCGTTATAGCTAATGACATGATAGCAGGTATAGTCCGGACGGAAATGGTTTTTCATCGTCGTACGAGCGTGTTGTACCGCAATATCATAGTATTTCTTGTTACCGCTCAATTTGCTGGCAGTGAACATCAAGTCGAGGTTCATCATGTTGTCGATGATAACCGGATAGTTCCACTTGCCAAAGTCCCAAGAGCGAATGCAACCGATTTGCGGATTGAAACGTTTACTAAGCGTTTCAGCCGTTTCTATCAATACGTTGGCGATGGTATCATTGGGAGCCAAACGAAGAGCATTGCCATAAGCGCAATTTATCATAAAGCCTATGTCGTGGGTGCCAGTCAAATGACGAATAGGATATTGCAGGTTGGTGTAACGGATAGCCTGCGCCTTCAGTTCTTCATCGCCCGTCAGTTCGTAAGCATACCACAAGCTACCGGGGAAGAAACCGCTTGTCCAATCGACAATACCACACAAACGACGTTTTCCCAACCGTTCCGGACCGGGAACCGGATGCAGAGAGTCCGCATTGACATGGGTTTCCAACTGACGTTCCAAAAACGCCACATCATATCCCGTCCATGTGCAACGGGGCATAGGCATATCCGTCGAGTCAGTTAACTCAACTGCCGTTTGTTTCAACTGATAAGCGGCCACGTCCAACACATGGTCCGTCCACTTCTCCTCTTTCGGAGTCTCGGTGCAAGCTGTCATACCTAAGGCTACAGCCGCGGCAAAAAGGGCAAGATTCTTTTTCATATAAATTTAAATTAATAGTTTTATTTCATTTCTTTTCCGGTTAGTTGTAACGGTCTGTCGCTCATTTCTTGCGTCTGCCACTTTCCGTTTACTTGGTCGTAAAGCACGGAAGCATCGTCTTTCTGACAGGTATAGTCTTTACCGCCGATATTGATTTTTTCTGCCCCGTAACTGAATACGGCCCCGTTGCTCTCATTTTGAATGCGGAGTGAGGCAGGACGTTTGGCGTTCATTTCAGCTTCAATGATCCAATCGCCACAACGGAAACGGTTTCCGTCACGCATCACTTCTACCGCCTTGCTCCCATCGGCCTCCACCTGAATGACGGTAAGAATACGAGTCGCCTTGCACGGCGCGAACCGGGCACCGAGCGACCACTCGGGACTCAGGTCTTCGCCACGTACCGCAATTTTTGTATTCAGAGCGGCCGCATATTGGTTGGTTTGGGTAATGCTGCAAGGCTGCTCGCTGAACAAACGTGCCACGGAGCGTGCGCCAATCTCCGGATATTCCGTAACCAAGATGTTGTTGGCCTCATCGATGCCGAACTTAACCGGACTATGCAACAGCCAATCCCAATGAACCTCCTTGTCAGCTTCCAACTCATCGTAGATGACCACTTTGTCCGGATGCAACAGGAAGATATGCCGACGGTATTTCTTTAGCG
>CALUIQ010000102.1 GCA_944320735.1 uncultured Bacteroides sp.
TTGACAATTAACAATGGACAATTGACAATGATTTGCTAATCAATATCCGATTCATTGTATTTGCTAATTGTTAATTGTCAATTTTCAATTGTCAATTGTGCGCTCCGCGCACATAAATTATCATTTATATATGAAGCAATTATCTTTTCTATTTATATGTATGGCATTGAGTGCCACGACCTACGCCCAAGAGCCTTGGTCGTTGCGCCGTTGCATCGACTACGCCATCGAACATAACATCGACATCCGCCAGGCCGCCAATCAGGCCGAACAAAGTGCCGTGGAAGTAAACACCGCCAAATGGGCACGCCTGCCCAACCTGAACGGTAGCGCCAACCAAAGTTGGAACTGGGGACGTACACAGACCGCCGTGCCCGATGAAGCTACGGGCGACTATAGCACCGTCTATGTCAATACCAGCAGCAACGGGACCAATATGTCGCTCAGCACCAGCATCCCTTTGTTCACCGGATTGGAACTGCCCAACCAATACTCTTTGGCCAAACTGAATTTGAAAGCCGCCACCGCCGACCTCGACAAGGCGAAGGAAGACATCAGCATCAACATCGCTTCGGCCTACTTGCAAGTACTCTTCAACCAGGAATTGCACGAAGTAGCCTTGGGACAGGCCGAACTGAGCAAAGCCCAGTTGAACCGCATCGCCCGACTGGCTGCGGTAGGCAAGGCTTCTGCCGCCGAAGTGGCCGATGCCAAATCTCGTGTGGCGCAGGATGAGACGACCGTGGTGCAAACCCACAACGACTACCGCCTGGCACTACTCGATTTGGCCCAACTCATCGAGCTTCCTTCTCCGGAAGGTTTCACCTTGGAGACTCCCGCCGCTACGTTTCAGCCCTCTGCCCTTACACCGCCCGATGACATTTACCAACAGGCGTTGGGACAGAAAGCCGTCATCCGTGCCGCCCAATACCGGTTGGAAGGCAGCAAGCACAGCATCCGCATCGCACAAAGCGGATATTACCCGCAACTCAGTCTAAACGGAAGTCTGGGAACTAGCTATTACAGCACCATCAACCGCAGCTTCCGTCAGCAGATGGGCGACAACTTCAACAAGTACATCGGACTGAGCCTCAGCGTGCCGCTATTCAATCGCCTCAGCACACGCAACCGGGTACGCACCGCCCGCCTGCAGCGTGACAATTATGCCCTGCAACTGGATAACGCCAAGAAGTCGCTCTACAAAGAGATTCAGCAGGCGTGGTACAACGCCGTGGCTTCGGAAAGCAAGTACACCAGCAGCCACGCTGCCACCCTTGCCAGCCAAGAGTCTTTCCAGCTGACGAGCGAAAGATTTGAAAACGGGAAAGCCAATGCCGTGGAGTATAACGAGGCCAAACAGAACCTGATGAAGGCGCAAAGTGACGAATTGCAAGCGAAGTACGAGTATCTGTTCCGCACCAAGATATTGGATTTCTACAAAGGGGTACCGATAGAGTAAAACGAGACGAACACAGAGACACGAAGCCACAGAGATTTTATCCCTTTGATTTACGGATATATTTTTCTCTGTGTCTTTGTGTCTCTGTGTTCTGTTTAAATTGAGTGTACGCTTACCGCTCCGGATAGCGCATGTTCTCTTCCTTCATCTGCTCCAACACCTCGTGCAGATACTTGGCCGACTCCCACCGTGCCATCGGAAGGTCGTGCAACAGATAGTTGCCACAATCCTGCGGGGCGGCTCCGGGCACTTCACCTTCATAATTGGCGATGAAGCGGAACGTGTCTTGCATTAAGGAAAGAATGTCCTGCGGAGTCAAGTCGCCGCGCATCAACAGGTAATTGCCCGTCAGGCATCCCATCGGCCCCCAATAGATGATACGGTCTCTCCATTGCGGTTCATTACGCAGGTAGGTGGCTGCCAAATGCTCGATGGTGTGCAAGGCACCTTGGCCTAAAGCCGGCTCCCGGTTGGGCTCTTTCATACGGATATCGAAAGTCGTAATGACTTCTCCGTTTACTTCATCCTTGCGGGATACATAGATGCCACGCAACAGGCGGATGTGGTCGATGGTAAAACTGGGTATCTTATTCATATTTATTATAGGGTTAAATTATTAAACGGTTAAAGTTCTTGGGGCAAGGTGGAGAGGAACGCCCATGTCGTTTGGAACGAACGGTCGGCCATTGTAGCCCAAAAGTCGCAATACTGACTCCAATGCTCCTCCACGCCAGGCGTATCGCTGATGATGCGGAAACTGAGGAAAGGCACTCCGTAGATATGACACGTTTGAGCAATAGCGGCAGATTCCATATCTACAGCCATCACATCCGGGAAATGCGTACGGATAGATTCTTGCACCTCTTGCTCCGTCACGAATTGGTCTCCGGTGCATATCAAGCCGGTGTGCACACTGCTTTCTATGTCCTGCTCGTTCAAGCGGCGGGCGCACTCCAATAAGGTCTGGTTTCCTCTGTACACAGCGGGCATATCCTGTATCTGCCCGTAAGCGTTACCGTCACCACACCACACGTCATGGTAAACCATACTCTCGCCAACCACTACATCGCCCACCCGCAGGCAACCGGCCATACCTCCCGCCACACCGGTGCTGATGATGCAGTCCGGATGGTAGCGGTGTATCAGTTCGGCGGCTCCTATGGCGGCGTTCACTTTGCCGATGCCGCATTGCGTAAGCACCAGTTCATTGTCACCCGCACACCCTTCCACATAGCGGAAAGTTCCTTCCGTGTTTTCTCTTTTGTCACTCAATCGCTCAGCCAGTTGGCGATGTTCATCGTCCAT